>DATLYJ010000110.1 GCA_035574915.1 Dehalococcoidia bacterium
GAGCTGCAACAGGTAGTCGCCGAGCGGGGGAACCTCGGGCGTGACCAACGGCGGCCCGACCACGTAGAAGCGCAGGCCGTAGGCGGCCAGCCAGCAGGCGCCGACCAGGACCAGGTCGGAGGCGAGCGCCAGGTGCTCGAAGAGCCGGGAGTAGGCCTTCAGCACGAGGCGATTCTAGACCGCCGAGGACCCGGTGCCCACGCGGAATCGTCGCCGCGTCAGCGGCCTGCGAGCATCCGGCCCTGCTCGTGACCGCCCCAGCGCCGAGGCCGGTCGCCCGTCAGCGCCCGCGCCCGGCCAGCCGTTGCTCCAGGTACGCCGCCATCTCGCCCTTGAACCGCGGCCGGTCGAAGGCCTCGGCCCGGGCCCGGAGCGCCTTGGGCGCGAAGAGGTGCGGCCGCCGCTCGAACGCCTGGATGGCATCGGCGAGCGCGTCCCCGCTCTGCGCGTGAAAGAACAGGCCGGTCGGCGGCTCCTCCCCGCCCGGCGGCACCACCGTCTCCAGCACCCCGCCCGCCCCGTAGGCGATGACCGGACGGCCGGCCGCCATCGCCTCCAGCGGCACGATGCCGAAGTCCTCGAGCCCGGGGAAGATCACCGCCCGGCACCGCCGGTAGAGCTCGGCCACCTCCCCGTCCGGCCGCCAGCCCAGGAACTCGACCGTCGGGCCGGCCCGCGCCCGCAGCCGGCGCTCCTCGGGCCCGGTACCGACCACCCGCAGCCGCCGCCCCAGGCGCGTGGCCGCGTCCACCGCCAGGTCCACGCGCTTGTAGGGCACCAGCGCCGAGACCACCAGGTAGAAGTCCTCGGGGTCCTCGTCGCCCAGCCGGAAGCGCCCGACGTCCACCGGCGGGTGGATCACGTCCGCCTCCCGGCCGTAGCGGCGCCGGATCCGGTCGGCGACGAACCGCGAGATCGCCACGAAGTGGTGCACGCGCGCGCTCGTCCGCCGGTCCCACCGGCGCAGCGCCGCCGCCACCGGCGGCATCAGCCCCCGCGTCAGCGCCCCGGCCCGGGCGCCGAAGTACTCGTCGTAGAGGTCCCAGACGTACCGCATCGGGGTGAAGCAGTAGCAGACGTGGACCGCCCCCGGCCCCGGCCGCGCCCCCTTGGCCACGCAGTGGCTGGTGGAGATCACCAGGTCGTAGCTGCGCAGGTCGAAACGCTCCACGGCCAGGGGGAAGAGCGGCAGGTAGCGGCGGTAGTGCCGCTGGACGCCGGGCAGTCGCTGGACGAAGGAGGTGACGATCCGCCGGCGCTCGATCAGGGGGCTCACGCTGCCGGGGACGTGCAGTAGCGTGTAGAGGTCGGCGTCCGGGAACAGCTCGCAGAAGACCTCGAGGCAGCGCTCGCCGCCCCGCATGCCGGTCAGCCAGTCGTGGACGAGGGCGGCGCGCATTCCGATCTCCCTTCCGTCGGACAGTCCAGCCGATCCCGCCAGGTCCCGGGCGCCGGTACCGGTCCCGAGCCGCCGCGAGCAATTTAGTCCCAGAAAGGCGCCTGGTCGACGGCGAAAATCTCCCGCGCCGTCTCGCGCCAGGTGAACCGAGCGACCCGCTCGACCAGGGTCGCGCGCGCCGCCTCGTCGGTGAGCATCACGCCATTCCTGCCGTGACAAAAACGTAGACTCCACGGTCGGCAAACGGTGTCCAGGCAGCGGATCAGACTCCACGTGAACCGGCCGATCCCGGTCAGCGAGCCATGCGGCCGCTCGCCTATGCCGATCGGAGTCACGGTCGCCGCGGTCGGACGCCCCATCATGGATCGGCCTCGCGTTTCATGGCAACCTCATCGGCGACCGCAAGCATCACCCTCGCACTTCGCTCCCAGGCGAACTCACGGATACGCTCAAGGCCCCGGCAGCGAAGGTCCGCCCGCAGGCCGGGATCACCCATGACCATCTGGATCTTGCGTGCGATATCCTCCGGCGACGTGGGATCGCAGTAGAGGGCCGCGCGCCCGCACGTTTCCGGCAGCGCGGCACGATTGGAAGCGACGACAGGACAGCCGCATGCCATGGCTTCCAGCGGGGGAAGCCCGAAGCCCTCGTACAGAGAGGCGTGAACGAAGCAGGTGGCTCGCTCGTAGAGTGCGCGCAACTCCTGGTCGGTTACGTATCCCAACCATCTGAGTCCGTTAGGAACGCCGGCTTCCGATCTGCGGAACACTCGCCGGTTGTCGGCACCAGCGACGACGAACTCGTAGTCGCGCCTGCCAAGCAGGCAGACAGCGGCTGACAGGCCGTGAAGGTTCTTATTTGGATTGAGACTGCCGATACTGAGCACGAACGGCCGGTCACCGAGACCGTGCCGGTCGAGCACGCCGTAGTCTGGCTGGAGCCGGGTGAGATGATCCACGCCGGGCGGGACAACTGTGATCTTCGACTCCGCGATTCGGCAGTACCGCCGTAGCTCCCTGGCGGAAAAGCTCGACACGGTCACGACGCGAGCGGCCATCCGGCCCAAAGCGATGCCAAGGAGGCGGTGCCAGGTCCGAAACGGAAGCGAGAAACCCTCTGGCGCCGCAAAGACCGCAGCATCGTGAATGGTGACGACCTGGTGGCGCATCAAGACCGGACCGGTCTGAGCGAGGCTCAGCAACAGCCCACCGCGCGCGTACCGGGGCAGTTCCAGCTGTTCCCACAGGTGTCCACGAAGCCGCCCTACTCTCCTCACCTCGATACGCCGTAGTGGCGTCCAGTCCGACCAGCGGCCGGGCACGCTCGGCACCAGCAAACGAATGTCACAACGCGCCGCTCGCTCGCTATCCCTCTGGAGGATATCGTCGATCGCCCTCACGAGTTCACGTCCGAAGCGTTGGACGCCGGTGACGGGCTGGGTCAGAAATCGCCCGTTAGCGAAGATTGGGGTGTGCGGCTCGAACAGCCGCCTCAATGCCGGCGGGCGCCGTCCACGCGATCGCGGAGGTAGGTGTCGATTCGCACCTTGAAGCGTGGGCAGTCGAATCGCTCTCCGCGGGTGCGGAGCGCCTTCGCCCCGAAGGCATCGATCGCGCTCTCGAGCCGGCGCAAAAGCGCCTCTCCGCTGCCGGGCGGCACGACCGTGTCCAGAGCGCCGTCGTCACTATACTCCAGGACCGGCCGCCAGGCCGCCATCGTGCCCAGGAAAACAGTGCTGAAGTCCTCGACCACTGGAAATAGGAGGGCGCAACAGCGCGGGTAACGGGCGGCCACCTTCGCGTGGGGCCGCCGACCGGAAAGCTCTACGTCTGGACCTGGCAGCCTCTTGAGCCGCGAATCGTGGGCGAAAGTGACCAGGAGACTCACATCCGGCCGAGGCGCTCGGCCCACCGATCCTGCACCACGCCAACCTCAGACGGCAAGCGACCAGTCTTCGGCAAACCGAGTCAGGTTCGGGTTGTAATACGGATCGCCGCTCTCGAGGACCTTGCGCCAGCGGGTCCGGAAAAGCCGCTCATCGTGTGCCGGGCGCAGTCTCCGTCGGCTGGCACCCTCGTAGTGGTACAGCCGGGCCAGCGGGGTATAGACAATCAGATATCCGCGCCTCCGGATCCTGAGGCAGAGATCGATGTCGTTCAGATCGACGCGCAAGGCCTCATCGAAGCCGCCGACTTCCTCGAACACCGCGCGCCGTATCAGCAAACAGGCCGCCGTCACGGCGCTGCAGTTGCGGGTGACGTGAGCGAGACCCTGATAGCCCTCGGCCTCGTCCGGTTGGTGCCGGAACGCGTGGCCCGCCATCCCCCGAATCCCAAGGACTACTCCGCCATGCTGAATGGTGCCATCCGGGTAAAGCAGTTTCGCTCCGACGGCGCCGACCTCCGGACGCTGTGCGTGTTCCACCATCGCCGTCAACCACTCACGCGCGATGACCTGAACGTCATTGTTCAGAAACAGGAGTTGCTCGCCACGAGCGTAATTGACCCCCAGGTTGTTGATCGCCGAATAATTGAAGGCGCCCGGGCAATGCACCACCCGAGCGGTGGCTGAGACCTGGGCCAGGAACCGTAAAGTTTCGGGTTCCCGGCTGTCGTTGTCGACGATGAGTATCTCATACCGGTCGTAGTCCGTGCGGTCGGCGATGCTCCGGAGGCACTGGCGTAATAGATCGACCTGATCACGAGTGGGGATGATGATGGAGACGAGTGGACGTACTCGCAGCGGATACCGTACGACGCGATGGTGATGCGGCATCGATCCAGGAGCGATGCTCCAAACCGTCGCCTCGCGGCCGCGCCGAGTTAGGGCACGCTCGACAGCTCGCCGCTCCGCCTCGGGCGAGCTTACAGGCTGACCAACTCGGCGATGAGAGAGCACCTTCGGAATATGCGCGACCGACTCAGCCGCCTCAGTGAGCCGCAAAACCAGGTCGTACCGGTCCGCCACGTCAATCTCGTCTTTCGCTGAGCACGCCTGCTCGAACAGTTCGCGGCGAAAGATGCAGAACCGAGAAACGTAGTCGATCGACAGCAGCAGATCCGGACTCCAGCCGGGCTTGAAGAACGGCCTCCGCTGGCGCCCCTGCTCATCGACCTCGTCCTCGTCGGCATAGACGACGTCTGGCGCCACTCCGGTGTTTAACCGTCGGACGACCTCTAAGAGGGCCCACTCCGATAATTGGCTGCCTGGAGCCAGGAAACCGATGAACTCACCTTTAGCTCTCTGTAAGAGGTCAGCGAGGCGGGGTCGCACTGCAAGCTGCGCCGGGGTGGAGCCGGCACCGTCATTAGCTGGCAGCTCTGGCCAACCGGATTCCATGCCACCGGAAGCGACCAAGAGCTGCCAGCGAGGATATATCTGGCGGTGAACCGACGCGATCGTCGCGTTCAGCGAGTCCGGTTGGGATCCGTCCGCAGCGATCACCACGCTGATCAGAGGCCACGTACGAAAGCTGTTCTGACCAAGGTACTCGCGCCGCAGCCGACGTGCGCTGAGCCGCTGGCGCCGCAACCATCTGGCATACTGTGCGTCGAGCTCGTCGGAACGGCTCGGCGGCAGTAGCCCGCGCCCAAGTCGCACCTTGGCTGCGGTCTTCTGCACGACTCCAGCTACTCCCTCGTCGAGCCACACCTCGATCGCGCGCCGCCCTAGGTACAGCGCGCTCCTCATGAGCCAGCTAAGCGGCGAGCGCGCCGCCATGGATTCCATGCGCCTCCGCAGACGCCACGTCAGCGTCGCCTCCATGGCCAAAAGACGCCCGGTCAACTCTACGACCCGTCGATCGCGCTCCGCGAGCTCGCGCCGCAGCACCTGTACGTCGCAGGCGTGATCAATGTCGGTATCGGCACGGACGCACAGTATCAGTCCAGCCGGCCCCAGCGGCCGCGACACGTCGTCGTGGAAGGGACCGACGAGAACCTGCGGCCCGAGTGTTATCAGGGTGGTCATGGCCGCGCGAAACTGCTTTCCATCAAGTCCGTCGCCAAATCCGACTGCAACGACCAGGTAGCACCCGTGCTGTCTAGCAATCGAGACGGCGGCGGCCAGATCATCGGCGGGCCATGCCGAGAGGCCACGAGCCCGCAAGGCATCCGGCAGCACATGACGGGTGACACCAACGTCGATGACAGGTCCGGACCTCGCTATCTGAGCCACGTAATCGACAAATCGAGACAACTCCCTGGAAGCCGAGAAGAAGCCACGCTCCATCACGCTGCCCGGCACTGTCAAGAGCCCTTTCCGACCTCGGCGAAAACATGGTATCGATCCGGTCGGCCCAGTCGTAAAGCGAGAAGCATCAGCAGCTCGGCCCAGGCAGAAAGAAGGCGATCTGTGGCCATCGTGGTGACCTCTTCCCGCGGGATCAAACCGGCTGCATGAAGAAGATTCCCCAGGCTCCGGGTGAGATCCTTCGTGCTCCGCTCAGCAATGATCCGAATATTACAGAAGTTGTGGCGCTCGAGAAAGCTCGATAGGGCTGGCGGCGAGTAGAGCATCACATGCCTCGGTGCTTCGAGGCCGTACCAGCAGGATCGAAAGAGGAATGCGCTGAGCCCGGCAGGATTGGGAGTAGCGATATGGAGGCGTCCGCCCACTCGCAACTTTCGACGGGCGATGGCGAGCATCTCCCCTGGGTGGTAGAGGTGCTCGATGACGTGGTTGAGACGGACGGCATCAAGGGAGCCGTCCCCGATTTCCCGCCACCCGCACGGAGCCAGGAAAGCGCGGTGGCCCGCCCGATCGACCTCGGCCACCACGGATTCGGCGAAGTCCATGCCGAGTGTCTGCCATCCGGAAAGTCGTGCCTCGTCGAGAAACCGTTTCGACCCGCAACCGTAGTCGAGAAGCCTCGCTCCCGGAGTGGGAGGCTCGTAAAACTTCTTCAGCACGAACGGGAGCGGGTCCGGAGGGGCCTTCAGCAAGGATCGGATCTTTGCGCGAAGCCATCTGGTCGCATTGCCCTCGACTCGCGCCAGAGCGCGCTCGACAAGCGATGAGCGCTGGATCCCGACGGCTGATTGGCTCAAGTAGGGCGCGTACCAGTGGGGGTATGCGGACGTCACGTCCTCCTCCCGGAGACGGGCTGCCAGGTAGATCAGGCCGCAAACACGGCAGCGGACATAAGGGAACTCGCCCTCGACGGCCTCGAAGTTTCGGTCCCGCCCACGGACCCACCGGCGAGTGCGCTGCTCACCGCATCCCGGGCACTGCCGCAAGCACTCGCGGCGGATGCCGGCCTCAGTCGGCTTCCGAACCAACGTGGTCAAGCCCGTCGGGCCAGACCGCAGTACGCTATGCGCCACATTATTCGAGCAAGTCGATAAGCCAGAGGAAACTTTGCCAGTCGATGCTGAAGCACGGCTTTCACCGATATCGCATCGGGCCGTTCCGGCAGTGCCAGATCGAACCGCGCCACATCGGACAGCCAGCGGGCTCTGAAAATTCCGGCGGCTACAAGCTCCGGATACCGCAACCTGAGGATCACTTTCTGGCACGTCTCATCTGACCTGCTGCGAGTGGTCCCTGGGACGTGGATCACACGGATATGGCCAAGATAGATGTGTCGATAGCCGGCCCTTCTCGCACGTAAGCAGTACTCGACATCGTTATACCCTGCAGGAAATTCCACTTCATTGAGAGGTCCGAGTCTGTCGAGGACCTCGCGGGAGATCGCGGCGCAGGCAAACGTATTTGCAAAGGTTTCGCGTACGGCGAGCGAGAAAGATGGATCGACGGATTCCTCAACCGGCTCGTCCAGAGCAGTCCTGGCCACGGGACGCGGATCCACTCCGGCGCACACAAGCCTGCCATCCGGCGTTGTGATCCGACATCCGACTGTCGCGACATCGGGTACGAGGGACCACCGGCTCATTTCTTCGAGGCTATCCTCGTCCACCAGCTCGGCATCGTTGTTTAGGAAAACCACGACCTCACCGCTCGACTCTCTAACGCCCAAATTGCACAACCGACTGTGGTTGAACGCTCCATCATCGCGAATAATCCTGCAACGGAGGGACGCGCCCTCCCCTTGCAGCCAGTCTTCGATCCGTCTCGTTGATCTTCGCTCGGATCCGTTGTCGACTAGTAGGACATAGAGTTCTCCGCTGACTCGCTGTCGCAGGAGTGATGTGAGACAGCGAATGGTGACACCTGGCTTGTCGCGAAAAGGCACGATGACAGTCACTCGCTCCGCTGTCCGCCGCGGCCGAAGTCGATAGCGGGACCAACCCGGATCGGCGCCCCTGGGGGGCGGTCCAGGGTCGACGAGATCGAAATCACCGCTAAGGCTCGAACAGGCCCGTCGGTAGTGGTCGAAGTACCTCTGGTATGCGAGGGTAGTTCGAGGGCGCGTGTGCCGCGTTGTAAGGTACTCGGGATGGGAGTACCAGCGGACCCCGGGTTGCGCCGCCAACCACAGATGTAGAAGATGGCCTTCGGTGCCGACTAAGTCGCCGATGGCGTCACAAGGGTAATCCAGAAGCCACCGGGGGCGGATCGCGAAGACGCCACCTGGAAAGTTGACATGCCAGAGCGTGTAGGGCTCAAGCTGCGGCTTGCGAACAGCAGTCACTCGCTGCGCTCCATCACGTCGCTCGACGTGGAGCTCATTCCAGGTGACGACATCAGCGTTCTCCGCGACGCCCACAGTAGCCAGCATAGCCGCAAGCGCCGGATGCAGGACATCGCCAGGCCTCGCGAACACGAGGTAGCTGTAATCGTCCTTCCTGAGCCAGTCCTGTAATGCTCCATCCACAACTCGCGCGTGGTCCCAGCGAGGGTGGTCCTCAAGCCACACGATGACATCCTTAGCCGGTACTCCGCCGCAAGGCACGAGACAAAGTTCGGTGTCCGGGCAACTCTGTGCGTCCCACGACTGCAAGGTGGCCTCTAGCAGCCAGGACTCCGTACAGTCGGCCAATACGGCCAACGCAACTGCTGCTCGTCTGCCCTCACTTCTAACCACGCCGGATTCGAACAGTCCCCGCTCGATCGAAAGCCGGCTGGCAAGCCTCCCTTGCTGACGCGCCCCAGGTCGCACGGCCGTTGGCCATAGCCTTGACACTTTCTCCACCATCTCCATTGTGTTCTCGTAATTCATCGAAGCGGCGCGCATAAAAGACGTATCTTTTCGCCCTGTGAAGCGAAGTTAAGACAGGTCGGACGGACCTGTACGCCAACCAACTCTAAATTCGTTCCAGCGCCGATTGATGCCATTCTCCGCTCGGACGCGCTCACGATATCTCGAACCAGGCCGGGTCGGGCCGATCGTTCAGTGCCTCACCCAAGAGACCACGCGCTCGGGCACGTTGCCGATGCGGCGCCACGCATTCCGACGCCGGGCATGATCGCACGCGCCACTTGGCCTTGGTCAGCAACCAAACCGATGTTGGCCTTGGTCAGCAACCAAACTGGGAATGGATTACTCAGAAGAGCAAGATCCCTGGGATTCCGGCCTTTCACGGCAGAGGTGAGGCTCCTCCCCGACAAGCGACGCGTGTAGTATGGAATGACGGTCAACGCTTCTGTCTGGCCAATCACCCGCTGTCACTTCGGGACAGCTTTAGCTTGTTACAGTCCCTTTACCGTCGAGTCGCCAGCAATGCGACTCGAGGGCCGTTGCGCTCCTCGCGATGCTCAATCACGTCGATGTAATGGAAGCCAGCGCAGACCAAAGCCGCCTGGAGGCTATCCCAGGTCAGCCATACCCCGTACGGGCCCTTACCGGAGAAGGGGTCGACCCAACCGCCTTCACCGTGACGGGCTGCGCGGAAAATCGCCCCGGCAACCTCGACTGTTTCGATGTTCGGCTCATTGCGAGCGACGTGCGTGTCGAGGAACAGAAAGCGACACATTGGCCCAATGCGAATCAGGTGCTCCACTGGAGCCATGAGGTGGTACAAAACCCCACAGTGGAAGATAAGATCGAATGCCCCAAACTCCACACCGAGAGCTTCAACGTCTGCTCTAAAAACCTTCGCCCAGGTCCCGTGGAAGCTCAACCGAGCCAGGGTTTTCACGACATTCGTGGGCCTGATATCCACAGCGGTCACGTCCTCGGTGAACATTCGCAGCCCAACAGTGTGAATGCCCTCGAAACAGCCGACTTCCAGAACGGACTTGCCCCGCAGACCCAGCCTTCGATCCAATTCGACGATCCGGTAGTCGGGAATCGCCGCAGGAGC
This sequence comes from Dehalococcoidia bacterium, assembly GCA_035574915.1. Lineage (NCBI taxonomy): Bacteria > Bacillati > Chloroflexota > Dehalococcoidia > Dehalococcoidia bacterium. The sequence continues at coordinate 9,604 of DATLYJ010000110.1, forward strand.
CTCCCGCTTGCCCGGCTTGACTCCCAGCCGACCGAGCAGCCGGCCATCAACCAACGTACCGGCGTGCCAGTCGAGCATCTTGTTGATCTCGTCCAGCTCCTGGTCAGTCAACTCAATACGGCGGAAGCCAGCCTGATCACGAGACACCACTGGACTCCTCCTCCGTCGTCACGGCCCCGAGCGCCCGAATCTTCCACACGTGAGGCTGGTAAAAGAGACCCTGCTGAGTTTCTTCCGTAGGCGCAACCTGGAAATGAAACGCCTCCACGGCGCCCAAATGTTGCAGTGGCCCCTCGGTGATGCCAAGCTTGACGGTATATCGTCCCGCCCGAAGTCCGCAGTAGGGAAGCTCGATCCGGATCTCACTGGCTCCGCTCGGGATGCTGAGCGGCTCAAGACCTGTCGACATCACAACGGTGTCGTCTCGGTCTCCGAACATCTCACGGATGATCGCGGTGATCTCCGCCCTCGATATGTCACGTCTTGCTTGGCACCGGATACAAAAAGATGCCGGTGCGCCACTCACCATCGAATCTGAACGCCGCCCTCGTGCGTCCTCAACGAAGAAATCCACGATCTGGACTTCGTCTTCAGCCGTCGTGGACGCGTTCCGAGGCTTTGCCTGTTCGGCGAGCACGAAAAGATCTTCCTCGTACCTCCGGATGGCCGTCTGAACGTCCCCGATGAAATCGAGGCGCCCACGACGCAGATACAGCGCTCGGTCGCACGTGCCCCTGATTACATTCGGATTGTGCGAGACCAGAATGAACGCGGTACCGGCCGCGCGCATCTCGGCCAGTCGCCGGTAACACTTACGGCGAAACCGGATGTCGCCGACCGCCAGCACCTCGTCGATCAGCAGGATCTCAGGATCGATGTGGATCGCGCAGGAAAATCCCAGCCGCGCCTGCATCCCCGAGCTGTACGTGCGCACCGGCGCATCAATTGCCTCGCCGATCTCAGCAAAGTCCACGACGCGCTCCACGCGCTCGTCGATCTGGCGTCGGGACAGACCAAGCATGGCCATGTTGACATAGACGTTCTCGCGGCCGGTCAGAAGAGGATGAAAGCCGGTCCCTAGCGCGAGCAACGGCGCCACCCGACCGCGGACGCGAACGGTCCCGCCGTCTGGGCGGAAGACTCCGCTGATCACTCGCAAGAGCGTAGTCTTGCCGGCGCCGTTCGCGCCCACAAGGCCGAGTGCCTCCCCGCGGCGTAACTCAAAGGTCACGTTGTGAAGCGCCCAAAACTCACGTTCCCGCAGAGCGGCGGCCGGGCGACGAAGACCGGCTAATTCGGCGAGAATCTCTTTGAACCCATACGCTAGTGAACGCCGTAGGTCACGACAGAACTTCTTCGACAGAGAATCTACGGTCAGGACGACATCATCAGCCCTAACCGCCGGTGCGCTCATGCGCTCATGCGCTCAACGACGAACGGCATCGCCAAACGGTAACCAAGGAGCGAGACAAAAAGCCCGGCAACCGAGCCGCTACTCACAATGGCGAACGCTCGTATGTCGGACACCAGACCGCCCGTCGCGAGCTCACGAACACTGACCAGCAGAGGCGTGACCGGATTGAGGTGAACAAGGACAGCAAACGCCCCCTCTGTCGGGAGCGGGTATACCACGGGCGTAAAGAAGAGCCAGAAGCCCGCGAGTAGTGGGAGGGCTCGAGGTACGTCGCCGTATAGCGCGCCAAGGGGGGCCAGCGTGATGCCAAAAAAGCTGCCCAGCAGGACCAGGAGAACCACAGCGCCCGGCACGAGGGCGGCGGTCCACGCTATCGGCACCTGGTAGTAGAGCAGAACAGCGGCGACGAGCAGGAGCTTGATCCCGGCGTTGAGCAGGGTCTCCCCCACCTTGGCGAGAATGATGGCCTCATGACGCAGTTGCAGTTTCGCCATGATCGACCGCGCGGCGATCAACGCCTGAACAGGCCCCAGCAATGCCTCCGTAAAAATCTGCCATAGAACCGTCCCGAACAGGACGTACGCCGGGTAGGGCAAGTCGGTGGGACCGATGCTGAGAACACCCGACTCCCGTGCCAGCGTGAAGCCCACTGCCATAGCCAGGGGGGGCGTGAAAGCCCAGGCATACCCCAGCAGCGATTGCCGGTACTGCCCGCTGAGGTCCCGAAGCATTAGACGCCATGCCAGTTCTCGAGCTGCCCAAATATCTCGAATTAACTCCCGTAGCAGGGCATGGGGCTGACGAACTCGGCTGTATGCCGTGTAGACGATCTCGCGGGGAGCGGTTTGCGCCGGCCTGATCATTGTTACCGGCAGGACTGTTTAGCAGCTGAGGTCAGGAAAGGCTCCAAAACGCGAACCCACTGGTCGGCGATTGCAGGGACTGACCAGCGCTCTGAAACGTAGCGCCGGCCGGCCATCGCTCGGGCCCGAGCTTCGGCGGGCGCAGAGAGGACCGTCTCCAGCCCTCGCCGCCAGTCATCGAGATAGGCAAACGGTGCGAACTCTTCGTAGCTCGGGATACTGTCCGCGATTACCGGGACGCCGGCAAGGAGCGCTGTCGCCAATCGGTTATTCGACTTGCACAGCGTGAACGGATTTCGAGTGATTGGCAGTAGCACAGCCGTCGCACGGGCCAGCAGCCTGGGAAAGGACGAGTGGTCCCATTCCACGTACTTCGATGGCCACGGTCGCGGTCGGATATGCGCCTCGTACTTCGAACGATCGTTGCTGACAACGATGACTTCGAACGCCCACCGCTGCGCGGTCTCCGTAAGCAGTTCATCGATATTCAGCAGATCCAGCATGCCGCAGGGCGCGTTTGGGACGCCATGGATGCCAAACCAGACGAATTGAGCCAGTCCGCGCTTGGAGGCCACAGCGGTGTCCTGAACGTCCGCGGTAGCACACTCAACCGGATCCCCGACGACCTCTGGCAGCTGCTCAAGCCCAGCCTCATGACGAACGACTTCGGCAAGAGCCGCGGTCGAGCACACGACAAGGTCGGCCAGAGCTATCATCCGCAGCAGATTTGTGCGGGCCGATCGGTACGCAGGCACGTCGAAGGGATTGTAGAAGTGATTGTCGCAGAGGTCGAGGATAACCGCACCGCCAGCGGCGCGCAGGTCTCGGGCCAGCGCCTGGTCGTCTGGCCCGTACAGCTTCGAAAATACGACGCCGGTGTACCGAGAGCGGTCGCGCTCCTCATAGAGGGCGACGGGGAGACCCCGCGCTCTGAGAGCTTCTAGGGGAATCAAGCATCGATAACGTACACTGGCGACTCTGGGATCACGGAACTTCGGCTTCCAGGCCAGCACAGCCCTACCGGAACCGGAACCAGCCCATACGTCTGGTTGACGGCGTACCCACCGCTTCACGCTGAAAGCGTCGGTAAGGCGGCACCCAGGTCTGGCGAAGCCGCTCGTCGCGAGGAAGGTTGGCCAATCCTACCCACTTGGGGAGATCTGGACTGACGTGGCCGGCTCTGACCTCGCGATAGATCTCCTCGCTGCCGAGGAATCCTTCTGCCAATGCCTCCCTGACCATCGTGTACCACAGGTGACCATGCGGATTGCCGTCAGACACCCATGGCTGTGTTGGCATGTCAGTGTAATGCAGCAAGCGGGTCCGACCTGGTTCATACTTCTCCAGTGAATTCCACTCCGGCGGCAAACCTGCTGCGATACGGGACGGCGGCACGATGCAGAAGTCGTACATCAATTGCTTGTAGGTGTACCGGCCTTCGTCCAACCCCTTCACGATCTCGTCGATCCGCCATGATAACTTAGCGCAATCCAAAACCAGGACGCTGTACTGCCGGATGCGTCCGCTCGAGGTTGGGGCTTCGGCGCACACGACGTCGGCATCCCCCATCGGCCATTCCCACAGCCGAGTGATGTCGTCGAATACGAGCATGTCGGCGTCAAGGTAGATTGCCCGCCCTTGATAGCCGCACAGCGACGGGATGAGAAAGCGCGCGAACGAGAAGCCCGTCCGCGGGCGATTGGCCGGATCTTTGGGCGTCGGAACCGGTAGGTCGCACATTGGGACAAACTCGACTGTCATGCTCGCCGATCGTTTGATGCTGAACTCCAGCACCCGCGCCGCTAGCCTCTGGGTCCGGTCCGTCCCGACAAAGACACGAACAGGCGCTTCCTTGTGCAGAGGCGCGTAGAAGATGCCGCTCCGCATGATAGTCCGAGCGATCTGTTCGAACTGACGGTCGAACGACGGATGCTTGTTGGCGAGTAGGGTCTTGCCCTCGAGATCCTTGTAGCTCGCCGCGTAGGAGGCGCCACCATCCACGCCGAGGGATCGAACGGTGTTAACCCCGCACGCGACGAGGATATTCAGTGCCGCCTCGGCGCTGAAAAAGCGTGCCACGATGACTGGCGAGGAGCCGACCGTTCGTTTGGCACTCGACAGGTTGTACCAGACGAGCCGCCCTTGACGCCGCAATGCCTGAAGGACTGGCATCTCAGCGATGAAATCTTCTATGGTTTTGCTGGTCGGATCATGTCGAACATGCGGGAAAAACGGCAGTACGAGGGTCCTGGCATGCTTTTCCAGGATGTCTTTGCAATCGTCAACAACATCGATATCAATGATGTGCGCTAGATCCACGGGATGCTGGCGTACGACATGATTCAACGAGCAGATATAGAACCCGCTCAGGTCAACTTCCTTCACCCTCTCGTACGAGGGGCCCTTACCAAGAATCAGCCAGGGCTTCGCATTCACGTCGAACGAACGCGACCACTCTAGGATGTCAGGCAGAGATGTTTGAAGTACTCTGGCCGTTCGAACAGTGCTGTTCACCAGAGACGGGGTTTCGGTTTGTGGCGCGACCCTAGTCGAAGCGGGCGCAGAGAGTCGGCGGAGCAAGCGAGCGAGTTTCATCATCGGCGACTGCGCGACGGCCCGGAGAAGCCGATTCGGCCCCGCCAGTAGTCCAGAAGATCACTTAGGGTGTGCTCGAATGGAATCGTCGGCGCCCAGCCCGTGACCTTATTAACTTTGTCGAAGTCGCCCACCAGAGCGGGCACGTCCGCTGGCCGGAAGCGAGAGGGGTCCTCGCGGATCTCAACGCCTACTACACGCGACTGCGCCAGGAGGAAGTCCAAAACCTCGCGAATCGCCCATGACCTACCGGAGCACAGGTTGTAGACTTCTCCGGGCTCACCCTGCTCAAGCAAGACCCAGTATCCACGGACGATGTCCCTCACGTCCGTATAGTCGCGACGAGTTTTTAGATTTCCGACATAGATTACGGGCTCTCTCAGGCCGGCCTCAATCTCGGCCACTTGCCGCGCGAAGTTCGAGGTGACGAAGACGTCACCTCGGCGTGGGCCCTCGTGATTAAACGCCCGCGACCTGACAATTGGCAGGCTATAGCTCTTGAAGTATTGGTACCCCATCAGGTCTTGGGTCACCTTGCTGACCGCATACGGCGAGAGCGGCCGCAAAGGGTTCGTCTCCTTGATCGGCAATTCCTCCTCATAGGCAAGACCATACTCCTCGCTGGAGCCGACGACCAAGAACCGAGGGGGCCGCCTTTTCTGCCGGATCGCCTCTAAGAGGTTGACCTGGCAGATGGCATTGGTATGAATCGTTTCGGCAGGCGCGTGCCAGGAGGCGTGGACGAAGCTCTGGGCGGCCAGGTGGAACACCAGATCGGGATCGGCCGACTCTAGAAGATGCTGTACGGACGAAAGGTCACGCAGGTCAGACTCGATAAGCGTGATTGACTCGCGGAGGTGGTCGATGTTTTCGGTCTTGCTGCGCCACCGGAGCGACCCGAAGACTTTCGCCCGACGCGACAGCGCGTACTCTGCAAGATGACTCCCCACGAAACCCGTGATGCCAGTGATCAGAACGCGCATCACGGCCCTTCACAGGGCTCGCAGTGGTCGAGCCGCTGCACTTAACGTCGAACGCAGTCCCCTACTCCCCCACCACCTGGACCGTGATCTCGCGCTTCCGCGGCCCGTCGAGCTCGGCGAAGATGATGGACTGGAACCGGCCGAGCGTCAGGTCGCCGTGGTTGATGCCGACGGCGACGTTGCGACCCAGCAGGGCGGCCCGCAGGTGGGAGTGGGCGTTACCGCGCTCGCAGTCGGAGTAGCGCGGGTCGTCGTGGCGGTACCCGTTGCGCTCGGGCACCAGGCGCTCGACCAGGGCCTTGAGGTCGCTGACGAGCGCGGCCTGGTACTCGTTGATGAACAGCGCGCAGGTCGTGTGCAGCGTGTTGACCAGCGCGATGCCCGAGGTGACGGGGAATTGCTGGATCGCGTCTCGAACGAGCTTGGTGATGTCGGTGACCTCGGTCCGCTCCTCGGTCTGCAACGTGAACGAGGTGCTGTACGCCTTCATCGCGCCCGCTCTCCGTGACGCCTACCACTGCCGTTTGGCTGGCCGAGACCAGCAGGTCCGCGTCAAGACCACCGCGTACCATACCGACAAGTTTGCGGGAAAGTCAACCGCTGGACACCCCGGCAAGCGCCCGCCCGGGCCTCGGAAATCAGGCGCCGAGCCACTTTTCCGCAGCCTTACGCCTCGCCCAGCCGGCGCTGGGCCTCGTCCAGAAACCGGCCGCGTGGCTGACGGCCTGTTCCGCCTGGCTCCTGGAGAACACGGCCGCGCCGGCGGTCCGCCGCCTCGGCTTTCCCCGCCGTCGCCTCGGCCCTCACGCCGTCTTCGGGTCCAGCACGTCGCGCAGGCCGTCGCCCAGCAGGTTGAGCCCGAGCACGCTCAGGCCGATGGCGCCGCCGGGGAAGAGCGCGAACGACGGTGACAGCGCGAGGAAGTTCTGCGCCTCCTTGAGCATGAGCCCCCACGAGGGGTTGGGCGGCTGGGTGCCGAGCCCGAGGTAGGCCAGGGCCGCCTCGGCCAGGATGGCCACCGGGAAGCTCGTCGTGGCCTGCACGATCACCGGGGCCAGCGTGTTGGGCAGGATGTGGCGCAGGATGAGCCGCCGGTCGCCGGCGCCCAGCGCGCGGGCGGCGAGCACGAACTCGCGGGCGCGAAGCTCGAGGAAGCTGGCCCGGGTGAGGCGGGCGAAGACCGGCACGAAGGCGATCCCGATGGCCACCATGCTGATGACGATGCCCGGACCGAACACGGCCGTGAGCAGCAGGGCGGACAGGATGGCCGGAAAGCCCTGCACGGCGTCGATCAGGCGCATGAGCGTCTCGTCCAGCCAGCCGCCGATCCAGCCGCTGGCGATGCCGAGCGCCATGCCGGCCAGGAGGCCCAGGCCCACGGCGATCAGGCCCACGGCGATCGAGGTGCGGGCACCGGCCATGACGCGCGAGAGGATGTCGCGCCCGTACTGGTCGGTGCCGAAGGGGTGCGCGAGGCTCGGGCCCTGCAGCCGGGTGGCGATGGACATGGCCAGCGGGTCCCGGGGCGTCCAGGCCAGGCTGAGGAGCGCGGTGGCGACGAGCAGCAGGGAGACCAGGACGCCGGCCGTGAAGGTGACGTGGCGGAAGGGCCGGAGCGCGGACCTACTCATGGCGCAGCCGCGGGTCGAGCAGCAGGTAGGCGAGGTCGACCAGGAAGTTGATGGCGACGATGACGGAGGCGACGAACAGCGTCACCCCCTGCACCACCGGCAGGTCGCGGGCGGTGATGGCGCCGAGGGCCAGGCGCCCCAGGCCGGGCAGGGCGAACACCGACTCCAGCACGATGCTGCCGGCCATGAGCTGCCCGAGCTGGACGCCGGCCACGGTGACGATCGGGATGAGCGCGTTGCGCAGCGCGTGCTTGCCCAGCACGAGGCGCTCGCGCACGCCCTTGGCCCGGGCGGTGCGCACGTAGTCCTCGCGCAGCACGTCGAGCACGGCCGAGCGCGTGGCCCGGATGAGGACGGCGCCCTGGAAGAAGCCGAGCGCCAGGGCCGGCAGCAGCAGCGAGCGGACGGCCGGCCAGGGCCCCTGCTCCCAGCCGGCGAAGCCGCCCGACTGGAGCCAGCCCAGCCGCACCGAGAAGAGCAGGATCAGCAGCAGGCCCAGCCAGAACGAGGGCACCGCGATGCCGACCTGGGAGAGGACCATCGTCAGGTAGTCGCCCGGCCGGCGGTGGCGCGTGGCGGCGTAGAGGCCGAAGGGCAGGGCCAGCAGCACCATGACGAGCGCGGCCATCAGCGTGAGGGGCAGGGTGACCGGCAGGCGGCTCAGGATCAGCTGGCCGACCGGCACGTCGTACTGGATGGAGGTGCCGAGGTCGCCGCCGAGCGCGCGACGCACCCAGTCGAGGTACTGCACGAGCAGCGGCCGGTCGAGTCCGAGCGCCTGGCGCAGGCGGGCGGTGGCCTCGGGGCTCCCCTCGGTGCCCATGATGACCAGGGCGGGGTCGCCGGGCAGCACGCGGATGGCGACGAAGACGAGCAGCGAGACGAAGAAGAGCGTGGCGGCGAACGCCGCCAGCCGCCTCAGGACGTAGCGTCGCACGCGGGGCTGGTGATCAGGCCGACGGCGGCTCCATTTCGGCCCGCCCGTCGAGTAGCCGCCAGACCCCGGCCGCCCGCGCCTCCTCGGCGACCCCGGCGGCGACCCGCTCTCCGGCCACGACCGGCACCACGAGCCGTCCGGTCGCCCGCTCGAGCAGGCGGGCGCGGGTCAGGACTCGGCGCACGGGCTCGGCGTCGACCACGACCGAGACCTCGGCGACAGCATAGGCTTCGCGCTGCTCTCGCCGGCCGCGAATCACCACGTCCGCCAGCAGGATCTCGGCGCGTTCCTCCTCGGTGATGGTCCCGGCCTCCACGGCGGCGTCCAGCAGCGGCGCCAGCTCGCTGTGGTCCACCAGCCGGGCCCGCGCCAGAATGCGGTGGAACACGCTCGAGGCCCGTTCGCGGTACCAGCGCTCCAGGTCCCGGCCTTCGAGGCGTCCCAGGCGCTCGTCGGTCCGTCGGTGTGCTGCGACCAGACCGAGGCCGGCGACCTGGTCGGCCAGGCCCCGCACCACCTCCGGGAGGGTCAGCAACTCGTCGGTCAGCAGCAGCCGCCTGAGCTCGGCCCTCCACTCGGCCCGGCGATTCACGGTGGCCACACCCAGGTGACCTCGCGGGCCAGTACCCGGGCGATCAGCCGGGCGGGGTCGAGGGCGCGCCACTCGGCCTCGGTGTAGACGAGCACGTCCGCCGGGACGGGGAGACCGGTCAGGTCCCACTCGACCGGACGGCGCCAGAACGGCAGGCGGGCATCCTCGACCACCAGGACGACATCGAGGTCGCTCCCCACGCCCCAGTCGCCGCGGGCGTAGGAGCCTGCGTACCCGACTCGCCGCAGCTCCGGCCGCTCGGCGGCGGCGCGCTCGGCCCAGCGCCGGAGGGCGGCGGCGACCGTGGGAGCGTCAGGCCATCTGAGTACGGACGAACTCAATGATCTGAGCGGCGTGGCTAATCGCCTCCTCGCTCTGGAGCGGACCGTAGTGTTCGAACGGCGCCCCCTCGGGATGGCTGTTGGGGTATCGCGGCGGGATGTAGAACGTGTCCAGCACACGTCCCCGTTCCACCAGGTCCGGCGAGGCGGCATGGCCCGCCGGCAACTCCCCGAGGAGTCGGGCCACCACGTGTCCCCAGGCCTCCTGGCCGAGGTGCAGGTGAAGCGCCTTCACGGCCTTCTCGGCCGCCTGATGGGCCGCAAAGCACGCCCACTCGTGCCGTCCCGCCTTGCGCGAGTCCTCGGCCTGCTCCAGGTCTCTGAGCGCCTGGGCCAGCCAGTCCGGGGCACGATTCGCCATCTCCGGCCCCCTCCGCCAAACGGCCTACTTCGCCCACGACACCTCGGAGAGGTCGGCCGACGGCACCGGCAGGTCCTTCCAGAGCCCCTGCACCCCCTTCTTGGCCACCGCCAGCCGCGGGTGCATATAAAGGAAGACCACCGGGGCGTCCTCGGCCAGCATCCGCTGCATCCGCGCGTAGAGCTCGCGCCGGGCCTTGTCGTCCAGCGTCGTCTCCGACTTCTGGTAGAGCTCCTGGAAGGCCGGGTTGTCGTAGCGGAAGTAGTACTTCGGGTTGGCGTAGTTGCCGATGTCCCAGGACTCGGCGTGCCCGATGATGGTCAGGTCGTAGTCGGGCTCCTTGCAGCCGGCGGCCGGGCGGCAGAAGACGCGGTCCAGCCACTGGCTCCACTCGATCTGCTCGATGCGGACCTTGATGCCCACCTTGCCGAGGTGGTCGGCGATGATCTCGCCGGTGCGCACCGTGTAGTAGTACTGCGGGGCCACCTTCAGCACGGTCTCGAAGCCGTTCGGGTAGCCGGCCTCGGCCAGCAGCCGCCGGGCCCGCGCCGGGTCGTAGGGCAGCACGCTGGAGACGTCCACGAAGTAGGGGTTCAGCGGGTCGACGTTCGAGCCCAGGATCTTCCCCATGCCGAACATGGCGCCCTTGAGGACCTCGGCCTTGTTGATGGCGTGGGTGATGGCCCGCCGCACGCGGACGTCGCTGAACGGCTTGCGGGCGTTGTTCATGGCCATGACGACGTCGTTGGTGGTGTCGCCCACGATGACCTGGAAGCGCGCGTCCTGCCGGAGGTCGGCCACGTGCTCGGGCCCCAGGCCGAACAGCGAGGCGTCGATGTCGCCGGCCTTGAGCGCGGCCACGACCGCGTTGGGGTCGGGGATGAAGCGGAACGTCACCCGGTCCAGGTGCGGCAGGCCCTTGACGTGGTAGTCGGGGTTGCGCAGGAGCGTGATGCGGTCGCCGCGCACCCACTCGCCGAAACGGTAGGGGCCGGTGCCGACCGGCGCGCTCTTGAGCGTGTCCACGGCCTCCCGCGGGTAGATGACCGAGCCCTGCCGGGCCAGGTTGAGCAGGAAGTTCGCGTCGGGGCGCTTGAGCGAGAAGGTGATGGTGTAGTCGTCGCGGACGATGATGTCGCCGATGGCGTCGTAGTAGCGCGGGTAGGGGTGCTTGGTGGCCGGGTCCATCGCCCGCTCGACGACGAACTTCACGTCGGCGGCCTTCATCTCCCGCCCGTTGTGGAACTTGACGCCGCGCTTGAGGAAGAAGGTGAAGTTGCGGTTGTCGGTCGTGTGCCAGCGCTCGGCCAGCCAGGGGACCAGCCGGCCGTGCCGGTCCACCTTCACCAGCGCTTCCTGGACGTTGTAGAAGACGACGGCCGCGGTGGCCGAGGCCGGGGTGGCGGTGAGGTCGAGCCCCGGCGGCTCGGTCGAGGTCTGCACGACCAGGGCGGCCGGCGCCTGGGCGTGGGCGGCCGGGCCGGCGGTGAGCGGGGCGAGGGCGGCGCCGGCCAGCAGCAGGAGGACGGCGCCGAGCGCGATGGCGAAGCGAGTCATGCGATGCCTCCCCGGGACTCCGCCGAGCCGGCGGAGGCCCCCGAGCGGAAGAACTCCACGGTCCGCCGCAGGCCCTCCTCGAAGTCGACCAGCGGCGTGTAGCCGAGCAGGCGCTTGGCCTTGGCGACGTCGGCCTGCGTGTGGGGCACGTCGCCCGGGCGGCGCGGGGTGTGGCGGCGCTCCAGGCGGCGCCCCAGCAGCCGCTCGAGCACGCCGATGATCTCGAGCAGGCTCACCCGCTCGCCACAGCCGACATTGACGACCTCGCCGGCGGCGTCGGCGGCCCGGGCGGCCAGCAGGTTGGCCTCGACGACGTTGTCGACGTAGGTGAAGTCGCGCGACTGGGTGCCGTCGCCGTGGACCTCGAGCGGCTGGCTCCGGAGCCCCCACAGGATGAAGCGGGGGATGACGGCGGCGTACTCCGAGGCCGGGTCCTGCCGGGGGCCGAAGACGTTGAAGTAGCGCAGCCCCACCGTCTCCACGCCGTAGAGGCGCGCCCACACCGCCGCGTACTGCTCGCCGGCGGCCTTGGACACCGCGTAGGGCGAGATGGGCGCGGGCGGCTGGTCCTCGCGCTTGGGCAGGTCGGGCCGGTCGCCGTACACCGACGACGACGAGGCGTAGACGACGCGCCGCACCCCGGCCCGGCGCGCCGCCTCCAGCACGTGGAGGGTGCCGGTGACGTTGTGCTCGTTGGCGCCGAGGGGGTCGACGACCGAGCGCGGCACCGAGCGCATGGCGGCCTGGTGGAAGATGATGCGGCAGCCGGCCGCCGCGCGCTCCACCGTCGGCAGGTCGCGGACGTCGCCCTCGATCACCTCCAGCGCCCGCCCGTAGCGGGCGGCGAAGGGCAGGTTCGCGCGGGAGCCGGTCGAGAGGTTGTCGAGCACGCGCACGCGCCAGCCCTCGCCCAGCAGGCG
>DATLYJ010000111.1 GCA_035574915.1 Dehalococcoidia bacterium
CAATATGAAGTCCCCCACCCCGGCCCGCACGTACTCCAGCACCTGCTCGGCGCACTGCTCAGGCGTCCCAACTACGGCGCCGCGCCGCAGCGCCTCCCTGTCACCGCCCGCGCGCCGCACCGCATCCTCGACCTCCGCTTCTGTCTCGCCGACGATGGCCCCGAGGACCAGCGACTTGCGGATGTCCTGCGGGTCGCGTCCCGTCTCCTGGCAGTGGGCGGCCAGCGCATCGAGCTTGCGCCTGTAAGCGTCCATCGGGATAAAGAACGTGTTCCACCCGTCCGCCGACTGGGCGACCATGCGCAGCGTGAGCTGCTCTCCCGCGCCCCCGATCCACAGCGGGATGCCGCCCTGCTGTACCGGTTTCGGCTCGCAGTAGGCGCCCCTGAGCGTGTAGTAGCGGCCTTCGAAGGTCGTCTCGGCCTGCGTCCAGAGCATCTTCAAGATGCGGGCGGCCTCGCCCAGGATGCGGATACGTCGCCCGGTGCTGTAGAAGGGGATGCCGTACTGGTCGTGCTCCAGTTCATACCAGCCGGCGCCGATGCCGAGTTCGAGGCGCCCCCCGGACACGTGGTCGATGGTCGTGGCGATGTTTGCGAGCACCGCCGGGTTCCGGTAGGTGTTGCCGACGACGAGGATGCCGCAGCGTAGCCGGCTTGTGTGCGCCGCCATAGCAGAGAGCAGGGTCAGACCCTCGAAGCAGGGGCCGCGCGGGTCCGCCTGAATGGGCATGAAGTGGTCGAACACGGATGCCCAATCGAAGCCGAGGTCCTCTGCCTTCCTCCAGAGGTCCAGGTAGTCCGCAAAGGTCGTATTCTGCGGCCCTGAGTGAATTCCGAACCTTATCTGGCCCTGAAAGATCTGCACTGCGTCCCTCCGTGTCCTGGCGTCCGCTATTCTGGCACTTCGGCGGCCGCTTCGGACATATTCCGCCCCGGCGTGCAGGCGGCGGACAAACCGCGTAGACTTCGTTTGGCCATGTTTCCGGCAACTCGGCCGAATCTCTAGACGAGAGAAAGGAAGAGGTGAAGCATGGTTAGGTGGCTCTTGGTGGGTGTAGCCCTTTTCGCGGGCAGCGCCGGCGTCGCGGGCGCGCTCGCGCAGCACGACGGCTCGCGTGGCGCTCAGGTGGCTTCCGTCACCGAAGCGGGTTCGCAGGCGGCGGAAGCGGCCGCATCCGGCGCCGGCGCGCCAGGCCTCGAGGTCGCAGCTGCGGCGCGCGAGCGCGGACGAGAGGACGAGAGCGAGCGCCCGGCCTCCGCCCTGCAGGGCCTTGGCCAGCAGGACTGTGAAGAAGAGGCGACGACGCACGGCTGCGCCGTGCGGACCGCCGTCCACGAGGCCCAGGAGGCCACGGACCCCGGTCCCGAACGTGGCGTCGCTGTGAGCACGGCGGCGCGGACGGCCGACTGCAGCATGCTGCCCGAAGGCGCGCAAGCCGCCTGCGCCAAGCGCGCCGAAAAGGCTCACCCGAACGCGGACGGCGTCCCGGGCAATAAGCCCTCCGCTGCCGCGGCGCCCTCCTCCAGCCCGGGCAAAGGCAAAGGGCCCAAGCCGAAGTAGCGCGCATTTAGCCCACGGGAGTCACTGGCATCTTGATCGCAGCGGGCCGATAATTAGCCGGCCCAGGGCTAGACCTGCGAGGCAAGCCCTGCCGCGAGAGGGCTGCCATGCGCTGCGCAAGATGTAACTCCGAGCTTCAACCCGGCGACAAGTTCTGTGCCGAATGCGGGCTACCAGTACCTCCCGCGGCGCAGGAGACGCCCCCAACGGAGCCCGCCGCACCTGCGCCACCGGAGCCCGCGCCGGCTGAGCCAGTGGCGTCCGCGGCGCCCGCGACTGCCGTCCCACCGGAGCCCACGACTCCACCGCCGTCCCACCAGCCCGCGCCTTCCCCGCCGCCGGCGCGGACCGCTCCCGCGCCCGGTGCTGCGCTGGGTGGCGTCCCGCCGTTCGCCCTGGCAGCCGCGGCCGCGGCCGTCCTGGGCATCGCCGCTCTGGTCTATTTCGTGGTCCTCGGCGGCGATGGCGCCGAGGGTGCCGGCCTCAATCCCGCGAGGGCGGACGAGCTGGCCGCGGCCGCGATGTTTGGCGTCGGCGACCTCCCCGGCTCGGGCTGGCGCCTCACCGAGGTCGACGAAGACGATGACTCGCTCTTTGCCGACGAATTCCCGGACTCCCCCGCCTGTGCGAAGGTCGCGCCCGCATTCCAGGCCGTGGAGCGCTCCCGGCCCCAGCGCGTGGGGTCGGCGCAACGCGCCTTCCAGCGCGCAGCCGGCCGCACCGAGCCAACGAACGTCGAGGCGGAGGTCAGCGTCTACGCTGACGCCAAGTCCATCAGTTCGATCTTCGAAAACTTCAAGAAGGCCGTCGAAAGCGCCGACTTCCAGAAGTGCCTTCAGGAGCTCTTCGAGGAGGGCCTTGGCAGCGGCGAGACGCTGACGGTCAAGAAGGTCTCGCCGTATGCCTCGGCTCCGTCCGGAGGCACGGCGCTGGCTTACGAGCTCGAGTTTCGCTCCCGCAGTGAGCAGCTCAAGCTGCGCCTCGAGGTCTATTACTGGCGCTTTGGCAACACCGTTGCCGTGGTCACGCTTTCCGGCGACCCGGCCCAGTACGGGGCCGACGTCGCCAGGGCAGCGGTCGGAAAGCTCGATTCCGGTCTCGACGCCGCTGCCAGCGCCAACCCTCCGACGGCCATTCCCGCCGTCGTTGGGACGAATACTCCTGCCCGTTCCCCCCTGGCCCAGGCTACCACCCGCCCGGGGACCGCCGTGGCGACTGGCACGGCGCGGCCTTCAGGTACTGCCACGTCGCGCTTCGGCCGGTTGGCTGACCTCAACAGCTTCAAGTCCAGCCTGAAGATCTCCGGCTTCGGCGGGCCGCTCGCCGAACTCCAGGCCTTCTTCGGCGGCGGCCTTACGGGCACGCCTTCGCCCAACCAACAGGTGTCTTTCGAGGTGGAAGGCGTGTACGTAAAGCCGGAACGCGGCCAGCAGACGATCAAGCTTGGCGCCCTTACCGTCGTGCAAACGACCATCGGCCGCCAGCAGTGGACGAGCTTCAGCGGCATCCTCAGCGGCCCTTCGGGGTCGTCCGGCTCCCTCGAGGACTACTCGCTAGTCGCCTCGCTGTGGGACGAGAACTTCCTCGACGTGGCGCCGCCCTTCACCTGCGTTGGCGGCCGCGAGAATGTGAACGGCGTCGCCACGCGCAAGTGCGGCATAGACGCCCAGACGTTCAACGCCCTGAGCGGCTTCATCGGGCCCTTCCTCGACAGCAGCGAGATCTCGCGGCTTGACCGGTTCTCCTTCGAGATATGGGTAGCCGAAGCCGGTGAGTATCCGGTCCGGATCCGGCTGGAGATGGCCGGTAAGGACGCGTCCAACCGCGACTTCAGCATGCGCATGGACGTGGACATCACGGACGTCAACAGCAGCTCCAACAGGGTGGAGCAGCCGCGCTAGACCCGCAGCCCGCGACGCTGAAGGCAGCGGCCCATCCCGCGCACAGTGCTTTCGCGGAGTGGCCACGGCAGCACTCGGGACCGGCACAGCTTCTTTTGGACACATGGGACGGGCCTCTGCCATAATTTCGCCCACGTATGGCCGGCGCCCTCTCTGACATCCGCGTTCTGGACGTGTCCACGGAGGTCGCGGGACCTTACTGCGCCCGCCTCCTCGGGGACTTCGGCGCGGACGTCATTAAGGTCGAGCCACTGGGAGGCGACCCTGGCCGCCGCCTCGACCCTCTCGTCGACGGCGTGGACGAGCCTGACCGCAGCGCTTTCTTCGCCTTCCTCAATGCCAACAAGCGCGGCATCTGCCTGAACCTCGACACCCTCCAGGGCCAGGCGATGTTCCGCGCCCTTGCCCGGCAGGCGGATATCGTGGTGGAGAGCTTCCCGCCCGGCTATCTGGACGAACGGCGGGTGGGTTACGACCTGCTGGATGCTGCCCGGCCGGGCATCATCCTCACGTCGATCACGCCCTTCGGCCAGACCGGGCCCTGGCGCGACCGCGAGGGCGCGGACATCACCGCATTCGCGCTCTCCGGCTGGGCCGACATCAACGCCAGGGCCGGCGGCCCGCCGCTGAAGGGCTCCGGCCACCAGGCCTCCTTCGTGGCTGCCGTCGCGGCGTTCCTCGGCACGCTCGCCGCCCTCATCCACCGCGACCGCACCGGCGAGGGCGACCATGTCGACGTATCGACGCTGGAGGCGCTGACGGAGATCTTCGGCCCCCGCTTCCTGGCTGCCCAGCACGGGGCAACCGCCGACCGGCCTATGTCCCCCGGGGTGACCGACTTCATGGCCGGCCCCGTCCCTTGCCGCGATGGCTACTTCTCGCTCACCCTGAGCCGCGCCCACTTCTGGCGCGACGCGATGAACGAGCTCGGCCTCTCCGAACTCGCGACCGACGAGCACTTCTGGAGCCGGCAGGCCAACCGCGCCGACCTGGCCCGAAAGGTCGAGCCGGCGATCGCGCAGCGCGGCAAGTATGAACTCTTCGAGCGCCTCTCGACGCTGCGCGTGGTCTCGGGAATGGTGCTGACCACGAAGGAGCTCTATGAAAACCCGCACGTGCGCGACCGCGGCTTCTTCGTGGAAGTGGAGCAGC
This sequence comes from Dehalococcoidia bacterium, assembly GCA_035574915.1. Taxonomy (NCBI): domain Bacteria; kingdom Bacillati; phylum Chloroflexota; class Dehalococcoidia; species Dehalococcoidia bacterium. The sequence continues at coordinate 4,617 of DATLYJ010000111.1, forward strand.
CGGGCATCGGCAGGGTGGAGATGCCGGGCGCGCCCTTCAAGATGGGCGCCACTCCTGCTTCCTACCGCCGCCCGGCGCCGCGGCTGGGTGAGCACACGGACGAGGTGCTGGCCGAAATGCTGGCGTTGACGGCGGACGACATCGAAGGGCTGCGGCACGCGGGAGACATCGCATGACGCGGGACGCGGTCGCCGACGCCCTTGCCCTCGCGGACAGCCCCTACCCGGTGCCCGGCGCGCACCAGGGCCCGCTGGCAGGCGTGCGCTGCATCGTCCTTACCCAGGCCTGGGCCGGCACGTTTTGCACGGAGCTCCTTGGCCTGCTGGGCGCGGAGGTGGTCCAGATCGAGACGCGCCAGCGCCTCGACTCCTGGCGCGGCGGCAGCTACCGGGCGCAGGTCCCCGCCGGCCTGCGCGATCGTCCGAACGCGCGTCACGGCTGGAACACGAACGCGCTCTACAACTCCGTCAACCTCAACAAGTACTGCCTCACCCTGAACCTCGCCGACCCGCGCGGCCTCGAAATCTTCAAGCGCCTGGTGCCCTTCTCAGACGTCATTGCGGAGAACTTCAGCCCGCGCGTCATGCCCAACTTCGGTCTCGACTACGAATCGCTACGCAAGATCAAGCCGGACGTCATCCTGATCAGCCTCTCCGCTTATGGCGCCACGGGGCCTTACGCGAACATCCCCGGCATCGGCGGCACGATCGAGCCCATGTCCGGCATGTCCTGGCTGCTCGGTTATGAGGACGGTCCGCCGCAGAACTCCGGCCAGATGTACCCTGACCCCGTAGCCGGCTACTACGGCGCCGCCGCTGCCTTGCTCGCGCTGCGCCACCGCGACCGCACTGGCGATGGGCAGTACATCGACCTCTCGATGCAGGAAGCGAACATGACCTTCATCGCCGATGCCCTCATGGAGTACGCGACCAAGGGCGTCGTCCGCGGCCGCATGGGCAACCGACACCTCTCCCTGGCTCCTCACAACATGTACCGCTGCCGCGACGGCCAATGGGTCGCCGTCGCCGTCCGGGGAGAACCCGAGTGGCAGCGCTTCTGCGCGGCGCTGGGGCGCCCAGACTGGGCCACGGACCCACGCTTCGCCGACAACCGGGCACGCAAGGCCAACGAAAGAGCCCTGGACGCCGAGGTCGAGGCCGTGGCCTCGACCCTCGAGGCGGACGAATTCGAGCGCCGGCTGGTCGAGGCAAAAGTCGCCGCTGGCAAGGTGCTCAACGCGGAGGGTGTCCGCCGAAACGAGCAGTTGCGCGCACGCGGCTTCATCGTCGAGCTAGACCACCCCGAGACCGGGCGCCTGGAATACGTTGGCGTGCCCGTCCGCTTCGCTCGCGCGCCCGGGGCGGCCACGCTGCCGGCGCCCACACTCGGCCAGCACTCCTGGCAGGTGCTCTCCACCCTCCTGGGCATGCCGCGCGATGAGTACGAGCGCCTCGTAGCCGATGGCGTCACGGGAAGCGGCCCGCCGCCAGGGGCGGAGGAGGAATGACCTCCCGAGAGGACAGGTCAAGGTGAGCGCCGCGTCCCTTCGGCGAGTCACGGACGCCGCACTCCGGGCCTGGCTGCAGGATGAGCTTGGCCTCACCGAGTACCGCCGAGTGGTGCGCGAGAACGAGACCACCATCGTAATCTCGAAGTTCGAGCCGGGATTCTCCCAGGACCTCTTCGCCACCGTGGACCTGCTTCCGGAGCTGTTCGAAGACAGCATCGTGCAGGCCGAATACGAGGCCCTCGCGGCTGCGCACGCGGCTCGGGGAGAGGACACGCTGCGTACCGAAGTCTGGCGCGAGGCCAGCCAGCGCGTCCTCAACCGCTATGCCGGAGAGCGCGGCATCGACGCGCGGCGGCAAATGCTGGTTCTCCCCGGCATCGAGTCCGTGCAGGCCGTGCTCGATACCATCCTCTGGACCTGCCCGACCATCGGCCAGCCCTTCGCGCCATCCGCGGGCGAGATCGAGGCTTTCGCCGAGTTCGAGGCCGTGTCCCTGCGCGAGCCGGGCTCCGCCGCTGGCCGCGACGTCTTCACCCGCTTTTACGGGGTCATGGGCGGGCGCAGGGTGGAGAATTACTGCCCCGGCGCCCCCTTCGGCCGCCGCCTCGTCGCCCAGGCCTGGCGCATCTGCACAGTGGATCGCTCCTGAGGCGGAGGACTGCAGTCCCCGCTTCCCGGCGGCTGCATCTGGCAACGGCCGTGAATGAACCGCTGCCGGGCCGGCGATACAATGGCAGCGCACCCGCCTAGAATCGAGCCCCCATGCAGGTAAGCCCCAACGTCCGCGCTGTCCAGGTCCCCGACGACAATCCCATGCACCCCGTCTACACAACCATCTATCTGGTCGGGAAGGGTCAGGTCCTCACTATCGACTCTGGCGAAGACCAGGAGCGCTACCGCTGGATGCTCAAGGGGTACCTTGCGGCCACAGAGAAGGCGGAGGTCGCTCTCTCCGGCATTACACACCATCACGGAGACCACAGCGCGAACCTGAAGTGGCTGCGCGACCAGTTCAAGGCCGAGATCTACGTCCAGGAGAAAGGCGAGCCGCTCCTCCAGGGCCGCCTTCCCGAGGACGGAGTGCACATCATGCGTGACGGCCAGGTGATCGATGTCGGGGGCGGCGTGCGGGTGATGGTGCTGCACACGCCTGGCCACAGTGTCGATTCCGTCTGCTACTACCTGGAGGACGAGGGCGTGCTCTTTTCCGGCGACACCATGCTCGGGTCTACGCCTACCACCGTCGGCGACCTGTTCGATTACATGGCGAGCCTGGAGCGCATCCGCGGCCTGCCGAACCTGAAGGTCATTTGCCCCGGACACGGACCGCTGATCCAGAACCCCCGCGAGTACATCGACGAGTACATCCAGCACCGTAACGAGCGCGAGCGCCAGATAATCGAAGTCCTCAAAGAGGGCGGCGAGATGACGAGCTGGGACATCATGCTGAAGATCTACACGGACATCGACCAGCGCCTGCGCCGCGCCGCCGACGGCAACGTCCGCACGCATTTGCGCAAACTCGAGAAAGAGGGGCGCATCAAGTCATACGAAGGCGTCCCAAAGCAGCGCAGCGAGGAAGAGATCAAGAAGGCGGAAGAGGAAGAACACGAGCGCCTGGAAGTGATCAAGAAGGCGGAGGAGTACAAGGAGCAGGCCCGCCGGCGCGCCCTGTTCCTCCAGGAAAACCCCCCGACGGAGCAGTGGGAGGTCCCGCCGAAGTACGAGTTGGCCTAGGTCCCGGGCCGGCCGGGCGACCGGACGCGCCGGCGGCGCATGCCGCCTCAGGGCCCTCCCTAGACCGGCTCGAAACGCTCGATCTCGGTGCGCGCGGCGAGGAGGCCCTGCAACGAGGCGGCAAAGTCGGCCATGTGCGGCGTCGTCCTGTGCGCGGCGAGGGCTTCGTCATCGGCGTAGGACTCGATGAACAGGAAAGTGTTGGGGTCGGACTTGGACCTGTACAGGTCGTACGAAAGGGTCCTACCGGCCTCGTTCGCCTTTACGGCGGCGACCATCTTCTTCGCCGCGGCGACGAAGTCATCGGCCTTGCCCTCGCTAACGTGCAGCTTTGCGGTAACCGTGATCACGTAAGCCTCCTGCCTGGATTCGAAGGCGAGTCTAGCCGAAGCGCTGGCAGCAGCCTAGAACTCTTCGACCGCGATCTCGAATTCGTCCGGCAGGACCCGTGTCAGGACGGGCAGGACGTCCAGGAAGAAGGGCGCAAGCGTCGACCCCTTGACGTCGTCGACCAGGTTCAGGCTCTCGAAGGTCACGGCGAAGATCAGGGCGATCTCGATGAACACGAAGGCCTTCAAGAGGCCGAAGACCGCTCCGCCCAGGGAGTCGAAAATCCCGAGGAACAACAGGGTCGCAGCCTGGCGCAGGAACATGGCGATCAACTGGCTGGCGAGCACCGTTGCCCCGAAGATGACCGCAAAGGCTATGATGCGCGAGGTCTCGAGGTCCTTGACCGCTACGTCAACGTCCTTCGCCAGTTCCTTGTAGAAGAGCCCGGCCAGGACGACGGCAAAGATCGCACCCAGGATCGTGATGACTTCACGGATCAGCCCGGCGTTGAAGGCAGCGTAGCCAAACCAGGCGAGGGTGGCGAGGATTACCGCATCAACCCAATTCAAGGTGTCCCCCTTGAGGCTGAGCGCACGATATGTATATCGGCTGTTGGCGCCCTGAAGTGGACGGACACAGCCGAGCCTCCCCCGCCAAGGGCACGCGGAGTTTAGCACATCCATCGAAAGTCGCCGCTGCTGTAGACTCGCCGCACGGCCCTGCAAGGAGGAGAAATGAAGGACTACTTCCAGCCTGAGGCCCTGCAGACGCTAATCGAGGAGTACGCGTCCTTTGGCATTCACCGCACGGGTTGGCCGGCAGACGACCGCTGCAGCGACTGGCTCCTCGGCTGGCTGGAGCAGTTCGGGGTGGAACCGGGCCTGTCCGAGTTCACGTTCCCCTACGTGGAGACGCGCGCGGCATATGTCGAGGCCGAAGGCGCATTGGTACAAGGTACTCCCCTGCACGACGGCGGCGCTACGCCTCCCGGCGGCGTACGCGGGCCCGTCGTCGCCGGAGCGGGCGGCGACCTTGCCGGACGCATTGCGGTCGTAAGGGGCCCGCAGGAGCTGGCTGCCCTGCTGGACGCCCCGGCCGAGGGCCGGCCGGCGGCAGTCATTGCCGTGTCCGGCGACCCCGAAGGCAACGTCCTCCTCCGCAACGCGGAGGCGATCGACCACCCGCACGAACTGCCGGTAATCCAGGTCGCCCTCAAGGACGCGGGTCCGATCGAGCAGGCCCTCGCGTCCGGCGCGGAAGTCTCGGTTGTGCTTGACTTCACGCGCTCGCGGGGTACGGCGACGAACGTAGTCGGACGCCTCCCCGCCAACGGCACTGAGGCGCCGATCATGATCACTACGCCCAAGTCGGGTTGGTTCACCTGCGCTGCTGAACGCGGAGGCGGCCTGGCGATCACGCTCGCCCTCGCAGCCCACCTGGCGCGGTCGGCCTCACGCAGGCGCGAGGTCCTCTTCCTCTTCACCAGCGGCCACGAGATCAACTACTACGGCATGCTGGAGCACCTGAAGGCGAATCCGGACCTGCGCGAGCGCGTGCACACCTGGGTGCAGCTCGGCGCCTCGATCGGCGCCCGGAACCAGCCGGCATGGCGCGTGTTCTCGCGCGACGAGACATTGCGTAAGAGCATGTCCGAGGCCCTGGAGCGCCAGGGCCTCGGACCGGTCACGCTTGCGCCCGTCGACCAACGCCCGGGTGGCGAGGCGCGGGAGGTGTTCGACAGGCGGTTTCTCGCTCTTGCGGGCGGCCACCCCTACTTCCACAGCCCCCGCGATATCCCCGAGGTCGCGGTCGACGCGGAGCGCGTCGCCCGCTTCGGTCTCGCCTTCAGGGAGCTGGTTGATGGGCTGGTGGGCTAGGAGTGCCCTCGAAGTGCGCCGGACAGGAGGCTTGCCCGCCTCCCGGCCCGCAGCGCCACCGGGCGTGACTCTAGCTGGCGGGAGTCCGCGCGAGCAGCACCACTTGCAGTTGCACCCCGTCCTGCGCCACGGCGATCTGGACGTTCGGCGGCGTGATGCCGAAGTCCGTCATCTTGAATTCCGTGTCGGCGATGGCCGTGATGGTGTCGCCCTGGCGCCGGGCCTTGACCTGCCAGGTCAGCGGTTTCGTCACGCCCTTGATCGTCATGCTGCCGCTCAGCTGCAGCGACACCTCGGTACCGTCGACATAATTCGCGGGCCAGCCGCTGATGCTCTCGATCACGAATTCGGCGAACGGGAAGCGGTTCGCCTGGAGGGTGTTCTGGCGGATGAAGTTGTCGCGTCGGGACTCGTCGCTGGTGAGAGTGCGCAGGTCAACCTGGAAACTTGACTTCTGGTCCTTGTACAGTCCTTCGCGCGTGAGCCAGATTTCCCCCGAAATCGACGTCGTCGTCCCGACAGCGTTGCTCTCCACCGGGAGCGTCGCCAGCTTCTCGCGGACCACGTATGTGACCTTGGAGCCGGCGGGGTCGACCACGAAGCGGAAGACTCCCGGAGGCGCCACCGTCCCACCCGTCGCCGTCGGTTCGGCTGTGCCCGAGCGCGCCACCGGCTGCGTGGGGATAGCCGGCGCCTCAGTCTCGAGGTCGACCTCGTCGCTGCGGAGAAGCTGGACCGCGACGGCCGTGGCGATCGCGGCGATGACGGCGAACACGGCCACGGCGCCGAACAAGAGAAGACGCTTCCTTGTCACTGCTCTCGCTCCCGAAAAGAGGAATTCTGGATCCTGCGTATGATAGGCGGCGTGCGCTTCGAGTCCGTTAGGAGAATGTTAAACCAGCCCGAACAGTTAGCCACTACGAAACATGAAAAGGAGTTCGCCCATGCCAGGCACCGTCCTCTACGAGCGCGATGGCCGCATCGCCACCATCACCTACAACCGCCCGGAGGTGCTGAACGCCATCAACGCCGAGTTGAGGCAGGACCTCAATGAAGCCTGGGTGAGGTTTCGAGAGGACGAAGAGGCTTACGTCGCCATCGTCACCGGCGCGGGTCGCGCCTTCAGCGTGGGCGCGGACCTCCGCAGCCCCGGCGGCGCCTCTAGCGGCACCTTCTGGGAGGTGCCGAGCATGACCTCACTGGAAAGCGGCCTCGAGATCTGGAAGCCGGTCATCGCCGCGGTGAATGGCTACTGCCTCGGCTTCGCGCTGACGCTGGTGGCGGCCTGCGACTTCGTGATCGCGAGCGAGCAGGCCGAGTTCGGCTTCCCCGAGGTGCAGGTCGGCGTCCCGACGATACAGGGCGCGATCCGGATGCCGAAGCGAGTCGGCTGGCAGAACGCGATGGAGCTGCTGCTCCTGGGCGACCGCGTTAGCGCCGAGCGCGCGAAGGAGATGGGGCTGGTCTGGAAGGTGGTGCCTCATGCCAGCCTCATGAGTGAAGCCCGCGCGCTCGCGGAGAGACTCCTGAAGCCCGCGCCGCTGGCGATAAGGGCCACCAAGGAGGTCGCGGCGCGCGGCCAGGAGATGCCCTTCGTGCAGGCCATCCGCTTCGGCGAGACCATGCGCCGCGTCGCCGGCGCCACCGAGGACGCCCAGGAAGGCCGCGCGGCCTTCCGTGAGAAGCGAGCACCCCGCTGGAAGGGCGCCTGAGCGGGCGTCCCCGGCATTACACGTAATCGTTACGCCCTCAGGTAGGGGCGGTGATTCGCCCCGCAGACGTGCGGCCCTAGCGTAGGTGTCAGCCCACCTATCTGCCCTTACATGGAGGCCGCAATTGATAGCAGCCCGAACTCGCGGAACCTCTGCCCCTGTCCTGGTCGCGCGCCCCAGGAGTCTGACGCTACGTGTACGTGGGGACATGCTCGGCGTCCTGCGGGCCCTGGCCTTCCTCAGCGCCTTCGGCTTTGCCTTCGCGGCCGGGGCCGTAGCCTTCAGGCTCGGCGTGCAGCTGACGGCGGCCGGCAGGACCGGCCTAGCCGGTGTGTTGTACGACTTCAGCGCCGTCTTTACGTCGTCGTTCCGCCGCTTCGAGACCATGGCCGTGCCCCAGGAGGCCACGGTCGTCGAATTCGCGTCACTGATCGCGCTCGAGGCCTACCTCCTGGTCGGCTTCGGCGTCACGCTCGCGCTCGTGTGGCTCGCCGGCGCGGCCGCGCGTTACCGCTTGCCGGCCTGGGACTTCGTGCTGGATGTAGCGCCACTCGTGGCCGGACTCGAGTCCCTGGGCCGATGGACTGCGCGCCTGGTGACCAGGCCGGCACGCGCGCCCGCCGGCGCGCCCCGTCCCCTGCGGGCCGAAGGCAGCCGCAGGCCGGTCCGCTAGCGGACCGCCGGTGAGCGAGCAGGCATCCTACGCCGAGATCGAGCGCCCGGCGTAGCGGCGTCTGACTTCCCGGAGCAACGCCGCCACTGCCTCTTGTCCCCGGGGTGAGGCTGCCCTGTCGACAAGAGGACTCTGATGCAGGCGACACTCCCGGCCCAGGGCGCGGGAGGAAAGGGCGGCGGGAAGCCTCCGGCGCCACCGGCTGGCTGAGCTACCGCTTGGCCTGCTACGCCGTTACCGGGCTCGCGAAGGTGGTGTCGATGCGGGCCGAGGCGTCGAAGAAGTCCTGGAGGCTCTGGTTGTAGCGGTAGAAAAGGTCGACCTTGTAGCCGTCGTTGCCGCGGGCGAGGCCCTGGGGCATGTTCAGGTCGATCGTGTTCAGGGTATGTGTGATGTCGGCCTTGCCGTTAGCCTTGATGTTCTCGAGCATCTCGCGCCACTTCTCGGGCTCCTGCTCCAGGTAGAAGTCGCACTCGTCCAGCTGACTGACGCTGATCTCGCGCGCCGAGACGCACTCGAAGGCCTCGAAGACCAACTCATAGGCCTTGTCGCCAACGCGGACGCCGATCCTGGCGTCCACGGTGCCGAAGTGACGGTAGCGCTCGTCCTTGTTGAAGATATCCCGGATGGCGTCGAACCACTCGACCGAAGGGAATGCCGGCATCTGTTTACTCCCCGCCGCTCCTCCGCCTCACCGGCAGCGCGGCCTGCATCTAATCGCCTGCTCAGGCTAAGCGGCCCCGTGCGGGCAGTCAAGGGCGCCGTGTGCGGGGACCAGGACATCCTATACACCCGGGAGGGGCGGGGAATGGCTACCAGATTTACGTTGCTTCTGTCCTCAAGCTCTCGGGTTGGGGGGCCGAAGGCCCTAGTCTTAAGGAGTTGGCGGGGTGGCGTCCCTAT
>DATLYJ010000112.1 GCA_035574915.1 Dehalococcoidia bacterium
ACCAGCCGGCGCAGCGCCAGCAGGGCGCCGGCCAGCGGCCCTTCCCGGCGCGCGGGGGCGGCCGGTGCAGGCTCGGCCTCTTCTTCTGGCGGAGGCCCCTCCTGGACGTGCCCTTCCGGCGCTGCCATCGGCGCCCGGAGAATGCTGGCCGCCTGCACCGCAGGTTCCTCGACGGGCGCCACGGACTGCGGCTGCGGCCGCTCCGCCTGGACGTCCTCGGTTCGGGCGAAGACGGCTTGGGGCTGCTGTTGCTCGACGGGGGCCGCGCGCGGCGCGGGCGCCGCTCGCGGAGGCTCCGCCGGTGGAGGCTCAGCCGGCCGAGGCGCGGGGAGCTGCGCCTCCGGGCGAGCCATCGGTGCCTCGGCGGCCTCGCGCGGCGACGGCGGGCGTTCCAACCTCAGTGAGAGCGCCGGCCGGGCATCGCCGGCGGCCGGCAGTGTAGGCTGGTCCTCGTAATCGTCCCCGCCCTCCTCGAGGCCCTCCTCGACCAGGTCGTCGTCATATTCAGTCTCGATGAGCTGGGCCTGGTCGACTTCGGCCGACTGCGGCGAGGGCGCCTCGGGCTGCACGCTCCGTGAGACCACCGACGTTATGGATGTGTCACCGCTATCCGGCGGCGGGGGAGGAGGTGCGGTAGGAGGCGCGGGGCGAAAGACCCGCAAGATCGCGCCGGCAGCGCGCGAGAGCAAGGACTCCTGGCGAGGCTCGGTTGCCTGGAGTGGCGGCGGGCTGTCTTCGTGGCTGGCGCGCGCGACAGGCGTTTCGTCCACGGACGGCGCCAGCTCCTCGTCTGGGGCCAGGACTGGTCCCGGCGCCCGCGTTGGAGCGCTCTGCAGGGTGAGGACGGGCCTTTCCCTGCTCTCCGACACGACCTTCCGCAGCACGAGTTGGGGACGGTTCGCGACCGTCTTCGCGAACGAAGGCCCGTAGCGGATCGGTGCCAGGGCCCGGGCGAGGATCGGCGTCACCAGCGGGCGGAATGACAAGAGGGGCCGCCGCTTTGCGACCGTTGGAGCCGGCCAACGCGACAGGCGCGACAAGGCATCCGCGGTCCAGTCGCGGAGCCAGATCGTCGAGGGCTGTCTACCGTTCGCCAAAGTCACACCTGCTCAAGGCGGTAGCTTCAGGAAGCCGTCGTGGGCGATCTCGAACGACTCGATGGCGATGGCGTTGGAGGTTGCCTGCAGTGTCGGTCCGGTCCACTTCACGGGGAACGCGTCTTTGAACTCCCAGCTTTCCAGGACCTCCAGGTCGTGGTTGACCAGCTTGATAGTCACTGTCTTGCGGTTTTTGACACCCATCAGCTGGTCTGTGAACCACCTGAAGAGCTCGGCAGACGAGGTCACGCCGCGCTTGAGGACGATGTTCCCGAAGTCCGTGCGGCCGGGGAACTTGAGAGTCGTCTCGTTCGCGCCGCCTTCCTCCCACTTGTCGGTGCGCAGGGTCGCGCTCAGACCCGAGCACTCCGAGAACGTAGCCTCGATCAGCCCATCGATTTCGACGCAGTACCGCGGGCCGATGACGTACTTGTCGGACTTGAGGCTGTCGCCAGCAAAAGTGTTTGCCACCGATTACCTCCACGCCCGTCCGGAGGTCTCACCGCGGCGCTCGCGTTGACGCAAGAGGTCCTCCTTGAGGCGGTAGTAGACAAGGTCGACCAGGCGCTCCAGTTGCTGGGGCGAGAGGCCGGCGGGCCCGGCCGTGCTGCCGGCGCCCCCCTCTGTGCTCGTCGAAGGTTCAGGACCCGCCATAGGTCTCCCGCCTCACAACTGGTTCAGCGTCAGGCTCGTGCTTTCCTCGTTCATTCGCTCGTTGATCCGGCTAATCTGCTTCGCCCACTCGATGCGGTCGGCGTGCTCGAGGCCGAGGATGTAGTCCAGCGGCCAGTGGAAGTGGTAGGCGATGTACGCGACCTCCTCCGCAAGCCTGTCCTGCGGGTAGGTCACGCCCATCTCCCACGACCGCCCCAACCGCCTGAATTCCGGGACTTCGCCGGCCTCTAGGCTAAAGGGGCGGCTGCCGCGGGCACCTCCTCCGCCGTCGTGAATGGCACGAACTCGTCGCCGCAACTCGGGCAACGCACCATACCGGCGTCGGGATCGGCGAGCTCGTTCTTGGTCCGGTACAGCTCCTGCAAGAACGCCAGGTCCGCTGTGAAGAGGCCCTCGATCACGCCGGTGTCGATCGCCGGCAGGGTGCCCAGATGAGTGACCACGCGCGCCAGGAGGATGATCGTGTGGTAGGCCTGGTTCTGGCGCACCCTCGGATCGCGCAACGGGGCGATTTCGTCCAGCGCCGTCGCCAGCCGCATCCGGCCCTTCCGGTGGATGGTGCCGTTACGGTCGATGTACCCCCTGGGCAGCGTGAAGTCGAACTCGGTCTGCAACATCAGGCTGACCGGACCAACCCTTCGTGTGAGATTGTGATCTCTTCGATCGCGGCGGCGTTGTTGGTCGTGTTGACGTCCGGTCCCTTCCACTTAGACGGCCAGCCGCGGACGAAGTCGAATCGCGCGATCGCCTGGTTCTCCGAGTTGTAGAGCACGATGGAGCCGCTCTTGCGCGCCTCGGCGAGCTTGCCGTCGACGACCTGTTGCCGCCACTTGAACAGCTCCATCGAGTCGGTGACGCCCTTCTTGAGGACGATGTCCGCCCACTTCAGGTTGCCGGGCTGCTTGCTGATGAACTGCTTGCCGCCCCGTCCTACCTCGCGGTGTTCGATCACGTCGTGGCTGCTCTCGAACCCGCTCGCCTCGCGGAAGGTGCACTCCTCGATGCCCTGCACCTCGAGCGCGAAGTGGTGGACGACCTGCGGGTCCTTGAGCCCTTCGAAAGCGAGTCTTGGCATGTTCCTCTTCCCTCCTTATGCCGTTTAGTGACTTGCTGCTTACTCCGTCGCGCCAGGGGTGATCTGGCGGATGTGGAAAATGACGAACTCGGCCGGCTTCACGGGCGCGATGCCGATCTCGCAGACCATCATGCCGGCGTCGATGACCTCCGGCGGGTTGGTCTCGCGGTCGCACTTGACGTAGAACGCCTCGTCCGCGGTGGCCCCGAAGAGGGCGCCCGTGCCCCAGAGACGGGTCAGGAAGGCAGTGATGTCGCGCCGGACGCGGGCCCAGAGACTCTCGTCGTTCGGCTCGAATACCACCCACTGCGTGCCCTGCTCCAGCGACTTCTTCACGTAGTTGAAGACGCGCCGGACGTTGATGTAGCGCCACTCGGACGCGGCTTCCGCCAGCGTGCGCGCGCCCCAGACTCGTATCCCGCGTCCGGGGAAGGCCCGGATGCAGTTGATGCTGTGCACGTTGAGCGTGCCCAGCTCCTCCATCGTGAGCTGCGTCTCCAAGTCCAGCACGCCGAGCACCTGCTCGTTGGCCGGGGCCTTGTGGACGCCGCGGTTGTCGTCGGAGCGGGACCAGATGCCGGCCATGTGGCCGCTTGGCGGGATAAACCGCGTGGTGTTCGTCGCCGGGTCGTCGACCTTGATCCAGGGGTAGTAGAGGGCGCCATAGCCGCCGTCCGAGATCAGGTTCGCCACCTTCATCTTCCAGTCGTCAACCTGCGTGGGGTCCAGGCCGGGCGGCGTGTCCAGAATGGCAACGCGGTCTTCCATGCGCTCGCAGTGCGCGAGGATCGCCTTCTGGAGCGAAATGACGCCTTCCATGTCGAGGAGGCCATCCTCGAGGGCCTTCATTAGGTCCGGTACCACCACCATGGTCACGTCCTCGAGCGCTTCCAGGCCCTCGATGCCGCTGCGGGAAGCGACGCTGCCCTGGAAGTCAGTGGTGGTGAGCGCTGTGAGGGCCTCGCCGCCACCCGTCATCTGATAGGTTGCGGGCGCGGGCGCGCGGTCCGCGACAGATACGCCTCGCGGCGCCAGGTCCTCGATCATGATCAACTTGGAGCCTGTCTCCGTTGCGTTGATCACGTCGACAGCGTTGCGCGGGTCGCCACGGCGGAGCGTCAGGTTCTCGAAGACCTCCGGCGCTTTGCCGGGGGCGGTGACGGTAATCCTGAACCGGCGCTCGTCCGCAGGGGCGTCGCCGCCCGACGCCGGGGGCTCGTCGGCGACCTCGACCTTGATGTCGTTGCCTTCAGGTCCGGGCTCGCGCGCCGTAATCCGCAGCGAGTCCACCGCGGTCGCCGCCCGGCCGGGGAGCGCGAGCGTCGAAGGCTGGCTGACGACGTCTCCACCGACCCTGATGACCCAGGCGTTGCCGCCGCCGTTGGCGAAGAAGCCGTAGATCGAAAGCGGCATGTACCCGCTCTTGATGAAGCCGCCGAACGTGTTCGTGTACTGCGTCCAGTTCGTCACGCGCACCGGCTTGTTGATCGGCCCTTTCTCCGCGAAGCCGACGAACGCGGCTACGCGGGTGCCGACACCTTCGATTGGGCGGCTGCCGCCCGGTACCTCCTCAACGTAGACTCCGGGTGCCTGATACGTGGTCCTTGGCATTGTTCCTTCCCTTTCCCGGGGCCCTTTCCGGGCACGCCGCTCCTAACCTCTCCGTCTGCGAGACCTGGGCTCCTTGTCCGTGGGCTCCGCTTGCTCCTCGCCCGCGCCGGGCGCTGGGTCCTTCCTGGCGCCATTGCCGTTGGCCTTGCCGTCGGCGCCAGGTAACGACAGCACTGACTCGGCCGGGAGGTCGGCCGTGAGCTCGAAGTACTCGTTTTCGACGAGCACGAATACCCTTTGCTTTCCCGGCTTGACGTTCTCGAGGGCGAACTCGCCCTTCTCGTTCGTGCGGTCGGATGCCGTGTCCGCGCGCACCAGCGCCCCCGCCACGGGGCGGCCGTCCCGCTCGATGCGGCCTTCGTAGCGCTTGCGCGAGGTGTCGGGCGGGGTCCATCCCGGCCCCGACATACCGACGCCGCGCTCGCGCACAGCCGGACTCTCGTAGCTGACGTCGACTTCGAGGGGGATTGTCACCGTCACGCGGACGGAGGGGTGGAGGTCATTGTCCAGGACGCTCCAGATGTCCACGACGTCCTTGAACGTCTCCGGCTGCGCGACCTGCGTCGTGATGTCGATGCCGTTGTCGTACTCGACCGCGAGGCCGCCCTGAAGCACTTCACGGGGGAGCACAGGGTTGCGGAAGAGCACGCGCGCCGCGCCCGTGAGTAGGCGGTGCTCGTCCTCCACCTCATTCGACCAGGCGGTGACCATGTAGCTGCAGTCCAGCCTCACGGCCGGCCGCCGCGTCGTCACCGAGCCGGGGCCGCGGGTGACGTTCCATGTCCGGCCGCGCAGCTCCCGGTTCTCCTGGATGTTGTAGAGGTAGAGGCAGAGCGTCGGGCGCGTTAGCCGCGAACGGAACTCGCGGTTCGGCACATCGAAGCTGATATCGAAGCCGTCCGGTTCGATTCGCTCGACGACCCGCGGCAGGTCTTGCTGGAGAAGGAGCTTCAGGGTCTCGTCCAGCTCGTTCAGCATATGCGGCGCAAGTCTAGCGACGGAAAATTGAAGAATGATTGAAAGAGGATTGAGCGGCCCTTCGGCCGCTCAACCTGGTCCCGCCTCGCGTAGCTTCGACTTTGCCTTCAGCTGGCCATGACCTGAGTCTGGCCCGGGGAAACTATCGCAGGCACCGACCCGGAGCCGCCGATGCACAGCCCGATGCTGGTGCCGAGAAGGACCGGGATATTGTTGACCGTGAAGTTGACGGCCGGCGCGGTCCACTGGACGGTGACGCAGGGCGCCGGCGCCCCGGAGATGTTGAAGGGGCAACCGGCTACCGTGAAGACATCCGTAACCACCAAGACCGGCGCGCCCATGATCAGGACATTGGGGTTCGAAGGCACGCCGAGCACCGGAGCGCCGTGCGGGCAAGTGATGGTTGCGGCCATCGTAAGTACAGGCGCCGGCATCGACTAGCTCCTCGGCCGCAGGGGGAAGCTCGCTGCCTTCCGCTGGATCCGCGAAGCCGCGAGCTCTTCTTCTTCGGGCATCCCTTCCCGGGCAATGCGCGAAGCCGCGAGCTCTTCCTCTTCGGGCATCCCCTCCCGGGCGATGCGCGAAGCCGCGAGCTCCTCCTCTTCGGGCATGCCTTCCCGCGCAATGGGCGACTTCTGCAGCTCCTCTTCCTCCTCCGGCACTTCGACGGGCACTTGACGGCCGATTGCGGAGGCCTGGACCTCCTCTTCCTCCGGCAACGCGCCTTCAGCGGGAGCCGTTTCGGTCGCCGGCTGTGGCTCCTCTTCCTCCATCTGGCGGCCTATCGTCGCCGAAGCGGAGCCGCTTACGGCGCTGGCAACGTCGCCGGCTTGCCGCTCGGAGGCATCCTCCGGGCTGCTGACGGTGAGGTCCTGGCTCACGGGCACGTCGCGTTGTTGCACCACATGCGTGAGCTCATGCGCCAAGAGCTTCTTGCCCTCGCTGCTCCCGGGGCTGTAGCTGCCCTTGCGGAAAAAGATGTCGCGGCCGATGGTGAAGGCTTCGGCCTGGACGGCCCGGTTGAGGGCGTCGGCAGTGTCGTCCGTGTGGACCCGCACGTCCGAGAAGTCCTGCCCGAAGGAGGGTTCCATTTCCTTCCGGCTTGCCTCGTCCAGGGTGGCGCCGCTGCCGCGCTTGGAGTTGATGGCTCTCGCCACCTCGTCGTCCACGGTGCTTCCGGCAGCGTCGCCCTGGCGCTGCAATTTTGCGGCGCGCAGAAGGCGCTGGACGCGGGCGTTGCCCATGGCGGACAACAAGCCGGCGCCGCCCGAGGCGTCCGCCCGCGGCGTTGGCTTTTCAGCCTTCGCCTTGACCTTGAGGCGGTCGTCGTTCTGCAGATTTGCCCTGTCCATCATGCCCTCCTCGTCGGGCCTTTCCGGCTACTGTTCGCCGTCGTCGCGCAATATAGCCTCTCTGCGCACCCTCGCGTCGCCTGCTGTCGTCCGGTTCATAGCCGTTACGCATCGACGTCCATGGTCACCTCGAAGGGATCGATAGCGTCGCTGGCTTCCTTCAGCGCTGTGAGGGCATCGGCGAATGCCGTATTGGCGTCAGACTCGCTCTGGCCCACCAGCGATTCGCCTACGCCCTTCATTTTTTCCCTGGCAATGGCCACATGCCGCTCCTCGTGAGCACTGAGCTCGCTCCAGCAGCGGTCCCACTCGGCCTTGGCAGTCTGGCTCAGCTGCGACGCTCCCGGCCAACTCGGCATCGTGACAGTGAGGTTCACCGTGACCGTTGCGCTCTTGAGGTTCCTGTCATCGTCGAGGTCGTACTTGAGCTTGGGATTAAAGTCGGTCTTGCCGGCCTCGCCTGTGTGAGCCTGGTAGGCCTCGATCACCGCCAGGGCCTCCGACAGCGTTTTGCCCGCGACCGGATAAGTCTTTCGTGTCACGGCTGGGAAGACCGTCTGGCCCTTCGCGGGAGCGGCCTCGCGGGCGATGACATTGCCGGCGGCCTGCCGATGCACCGCGCCGCTCGCGTTCGCCACGGCATCCAGCGGTCGTGCTCGCTCCCCGGCACCGTCGCGAGTGACTGGCGGCGCGCCTTCCGCGCGCGCACGATTTGACTCCTCGGCGATCAGGCGAAGGATGCCCTGGTTGCCAAGGCTAGGTACGAGCGTGCGGACCAGCTCGGGGTCGAGCGACGCGGAGTGGCGGACGCGGCCGGCGAGCAGCGCTGCCAACCCGGGGAGAGCAGAGGCTGGATGAGGCACTTCCGCCGCGGGGGATGGGCGGCGCCGCTTCGCCTCCGCGGTCGGGGCCGGCTCGGCTGTCCTGCCCTCGCTCATGCGCGCACTTCCTCGTACCAGCGGCCGAAGTCCGATTCGGTGACCAGACGCCCCAGCTTCTGATACTCGCGCTTCGTGGCCTGGATCAGGTGGTTCATGCCGATCGGCTCGCCGGTACTGGCTGCCAGGAATGCGGCAAGGACGACTATGTTGCGTATATTGCCGCCAGCAATGCGGAACTGGCGCGCCATGAAGGAGAGGTCCACGTCGTCCGCCATGGGCGCGGACGAAGCGAGGGTGCGCTGCCAGATGCGCAGCCTGTCGTCAGCCTCGGGGAAGGGGAACTCCACAATTGCCCGCATGCGCCGGAGGAAGGCATCGTCCAGGTTGGAGCGCAGGTTGGTCGCCAGCACGACGATACCGTCGTACTCCTCCATGCGCTGTAGCAGGTAGCTGACCTCGATATTGGCGTAGCGGTCGTGCGAGTCGCGCACCTCGCTGCGCTTGCCGAAGACAGCGTCAGCCTCATCGAAAAAGAGGATCGCGTTGGTGTCGCTCGCCTCCTCGAAGACGCGCGCCAGGTTCTTCTCCGTCTCGCCGATGTACTTCGAGACGAGGCCGGCGAGGTCGATCTTGTAGACCTCCAGGCCCAGCTCGCTGCCGATGATCTCCGCCGCCATGGTCTTGCCCGTGCCGGACTGACCGGCGAAGAGCGCGGCCACTCCTCGCCCCAGAGAGGACTTGGCAGCCAGGCCCCACTCTTCGTAGACCACGTGCTGATACAGCACCTGGTTTGCGATCTCCCGCAGTTGGGCCATGCGGTCCGGCGGCAGGACGATGTCCTCCCAGGTGAAGCGGGGGACGATCTTCTGCGCGAGACTCGTGAGGCGCGGCTGGGATTGCATCCTCGCTGCTACCTTCAGGTCTTCCAGTACGACACCGTCGTCGCCGCGGAAGCTGGCGAGGCTTCTCGCCATCTCCCAGGCGGAGTCGATCTCCCGGCGGCCGAGGCGGTACATGGCCGCGAGGTGGCTGGCGTCTTCCGCACTGACCTCCGAGGCGGCGGTCCAGAGGCGTTGGCGTTCCTCGAAGCTGGGCGCCGGAAATTCGAACTGCAGGTGGAGGTTCGCGGGGAGCCTCGGGGGCGAGGAGGCGCGGTCGCTGAAGAACACGGGAAGCGGGTGATCCTGCAGCTTAAGAGCAGCCTCCGCGGCGAAAACCGATGATTCAGGCGACTCGGACTCCTGGGCGCCCCAGTCCTGGAATAGCACGGCCGACCGAAGAAGCCGAGCATCCCTGAGGATCAGGGCAAGGATCGAGGCCGGCTCCGCGGAGCGCAGCACCGCCTGCGTCTTCACGGATATGAGGCCCAGACCCGCTCGCCCGCAGGCGCCGGCGATCGCGTCCTCCTTGTCAGTCTGCCAGCGGCCGCCGAGGTAAACGCGCGCGTTAAGGCGGTGATGGAGGACTCTCGCCAGCGCCTCCTCCTGCTGGCCGCCGCCCGCCCGTGGCTCCTGCCAGCGCGCGTAGGCCAGCAACCTGGGGTCCAGGCCGCGGTAGCCGAGCAGCGTTTCCGCCAGGTGCGGGTCGAGCGATATCTGACGGCTCAGGAGTGGCGGCGCCGGCGAGGCTGGCTCGGCGGATGCCAGGAGCTGGTGCCGGCTCAACGGGGCGTCCAGGTAGAACAGCCGCCTCAGCGCTACCCTTTCGAGGGGGTCGTCGCTTAGCACCTGCAGGGTCAGGCCGACGGTGGGCCAGCGCTTGGTGATGTCGTCGTTAGCGTAGGCGTAGACCTTCTCGTAAGCCGAGTCGACATAGGGCGCGAGAGCGGTAAGCAGGACCAGCCTCTCTTCCGGCCGCAGCCCGAATTCGCGCGCGACATGCTCGAGTGGCAGGTCGCGCAGGGAGTCCCGGCGGCTATCGAGGTCGGCCCGCACCCGGGCGGCCCTGGCGATACGCCTCTCGGGCGGAGCCTCTTCTGCCTCCTCATCGGACAGCAGGACATCGATCTCTTCGTCCGTGACGTAGAGGCCGCGGTACTCCGCCGGGGGCCCAACGGAGCGTTGCCGGCGGCCGGCATCGATAACGACGCTGAGCCGCAGCGAGAGCCAGCGCAGTTCGCCCTCGAGCGCATCCAGGACGGACGCCGAGGGCGCGGGATACTCGATCAGGGTAGACGCCATGGCTGGCCCCTCTGCCTCGACTGGGGCGATATTAACCGCGTCCGATTGAGCGCGGATTTAAGGAAGATTGCAAAGGCGACGCGTCTTAGCTTCGACACCCGCGCCCTGCCGCACATTTTGCGTCAACTTTCCATCTTCCGCTAACGGGATATCAATCATCCGTCAATGTTCTCTCGCTACCATGGCCGCCAACCGTCAAGAATGCCGAAACGCTTGCGAGTTTCTACACGAACGCGCAGCAGCGGCGCCCAGCGCCGCCAGGCCCGGCCGGAATCGCTGCGCCCCGGCCTCGACGCCGGCAACCCGGTCTCGAGGCGGGCGATCTTGTCTGCTCAGAAGACGCTCGGCAACCACTGGGTCGGCAGGCAGCTGGGAGGCGCGCGCGCCTCCCTGACCAGCCGCGGGGCGGCGCAGGTCCGGGCCGATGAGACGGCGGCCCCCGGGTTCGGTGACGCGCCTGCCGAGCCTGTTGGCGACATGGCCGAGGCTGCAGCCATGGGCCTGCAAGCGGGCGGCAAGGTCTTCCGGGAGCCGGAGCCGCCGGGCGAGAACCCGGTGAAGAAGGCACTCCGCACGCGCGACGTCGACGACGTGAAGGCCATCAACGACTGGGTGCCGATACCACTCGAGACGAAGTTCGAGCTCATCGGCATTCTCTTGAACCAAGTTTGGGTAGGGCCCTTTGACGAGTGGAAGATCGAAGAAGCCTGGCGTTCCATCCCCGAGGACGACCTGCCGAGAGTCGCCTCGAACAAGCTCGACCTGTGGGATCGGTGCATCGACGCCGGCGCGGAGCTCGAGGAACTGCCAGGCTACAGGAAGCTGAAGAGCAAGTGGGTCGAGGATATCAAGGCGCTGGCCACGAGCTATCTGGACAAGAACGACGAGATCGTGCGGCAGCAAATGGCCGACACTGGCCTGCCGCTGGAGGAGGGCAAGGAGCCGCCGCCTCCCACGGAAGACCAGACGAAGAAGATGATGGCCACGCAGGAGGCCGCGCTGAAGATCGCGTCCATCCAGGAACAGCAGGAAGCCCTCACGAAGATCTACGTGGGCTACAACTTCAATCAGCACATCCCTCTGGGGATGAAACCCTGGTGGGAGCCGGCGACCTTCAACCCTTTCCGCCCGCCGCAGGTCGTCGAGCTGCCTCAGAACAAGGACGAGCGCGGCCTCGCCGATGGAGGCGAAATTCGCGAGGTAGTCCAGACCCAGCCCTATCAGCCCCTCCTCGATGCCTTCAACAAGGGCAGCGAGAGCATCCGCGACCTCGTGAACCTGTACCCGATGGCCTACGCCCTCGCGCGCGAGGGCAAGAGCGACGTCACGAAGTCCTTCGCGAAGGAGCAGGACCCGGCGAAGGCGCGTGCCCAGCTGGCCGATGCGCTGCGCAAGCTGCGCGTAGACATCAAGCAGACCAGGGAAAAGCTCGGGAATGAGCTCGACCCGCTCGACCTGACGCCGCTGCACAAGCAGCTCATGGAGGGCACGAAGGCGCCGAACAGCAAGGTCGAGTGGTCACTCGCGCTGCCGAAGAGAGTCGCCACGAAGGAGGCGGAAGGGCACAACCTGGAGAAGGCCCTGGTTGCCCTGGCCCTGGAGGCGGTCAGCCAGCTCGTGTTCATGCTCGGCGGCGCGGTGCCGGGC
Organism: Dehalococcoidia bacterium; assembly: GCA_035574915.1. Lineage (NCBI taxonomy): Bacteria > Bacillati > Chloroflexota > Dehalococcoidia > Dehalococcoidia bacterium. Next base: position 11,497 of record DATLYJ010000112.1, read on the forward strand.
GCAGCGGGCATTGCCCTCTTGCTGGTCGGGACCGTTGCCGCTGGCGCCAAGGCCCAGATGTCGGCCGAAGAGTACGAAGCTATGCTGCAGGCGTCCAAGACCGCGGTCGGCAAGGACACTGAGCTCGTCACGCCGCAGCAGGTCGATGAGGCGAAGGTAATGGCCGACGCCGACGCGGCGGCATTCGCCATGGCGGTGTTGGTTTCGGCCGCCGCCATCGCTGGCTATGCTGCAGGCAAGGTCGCGCCCATGGGCGGCGGCGGCAAAGGTGGCGGCGAGGGCGAAGGGGGCGGCAAGCCGCCACCTGAGGGCGAGCACCTAATCGATTACAGCAAGCAGCTATCCGCCAGCGGGTTCAAGGGGACGCTGGCCAGCCGCGAGGGCTTCGGTGTCTTCGAGGGCCGCGTTCCTGGCGTGTCGGAGCCGGTCGCGGTCAAGGTCTACCCGGCCTCCATGAATGAGATGTTCGAGGCGGACATGGCGGGCGCGCGCGCTGCCAGCCAGACCGGCCGCGGCCCCAAGTTCTACGGCGAGGTCCCGGCTGGCCCCGGCAAGCGCGCCTTCGCGATGGAGAAGCTCCAGGGCGGGTTCGCGGAGAACCTGAGCGATGCGCCGCAGAACAGTCCCGAGTTCCAGGCAGCGCAGAAGCAAGCGGACTTTTACGCCTCCAAGGTCGGCCCGCAGACCGTCCAGGACGTCGAGGCATTCGGCAGGAGCATGCTTCAGCAGGGCAGCTACTACGACGGCGAGGTGCAGGGCCTGGTTGACGCGAACGGGCGCTGGAAGGCCATCGACTTTCAGCCCGTGCGGCCGCTGCCCCCGAAGGGCACGCCCGCTTACGACGCTGCCGTGCAGAGGCACAACGACATGATCAAGTTGGAGGCGGACGGCTACCGCAAGATCGCCCAGCAGAATGCGGCCAGGACCGGCACGCCTTAGCCGCGGGCAAAACGCGGCTCTGCCGGTAATGGCGTCCCGCCCGCTTGCATCGCCGGCGTATCGCCGCGCGGCGCGCGCGTAGCCTGGACCGCGGCGGAACGCGCTGCCTAGACAGGCACTGTATCGGCCTTAGGCACCGGGAAGTCCCCCTTCGGGGCCTCCTCCGGAGCCTCTTCCTCTGCGCCGGCCTCGGGCTCGACCGAAGTCAGGTCGATTAGCAGGCCCGCGGCGCGGGCGGCCGTGCCCATCTGCATGACCAGGGAATTGCGGAAGATGACGAAGGCGTAGCGCGCCTTGGTCGCGCGGATGATGTCGGCGGAGAGGTCTTCCATACCCTGGATGCCAGCGCGGGACTGGAGGGCCTGGATGATCGCCAGGTGAGCCTCGTCGAACTGCGCGATGGCGCCCCGCGTCTTGGCGATGACGCCCTCCATGTTCTTGGAGAGCAGTTGCTTCATGGTATGCACGCTCTCGCCCCTGGCTTGCAGGAGTATCTGCGAGAACTCGTCGGCCAGCTTGGGCAGCATCGAGGCGTCTGGCAGCTTGACTCCTGGCACGCTGGACGCCGAGGCAAAGCGGTCGCCGTACTTGGCGATGTCCTTGATGGTGGCGGCGAGCTTGCCGGGGTCGCTCGCGCCGACCGGCGCCAGGGCTTCGAATTTGCCGACAGCGTCGCGCAGCTTCTTCACCTGGTCGAGGGCGGCGGTCAAGTCCTCCGCCGCAGTCATGGCCGCCCTGGCGCCGGGGAAGCCCTCCTTTTCCGTCACGAACTTGCGCACGCCGCCGGACGAGAAGTAGCCGCCGCCCTCCTTGACGTTGATCTGGGCCTGGATGTTGGCCAGCTCCTCGATCAGGCTCTCGACCTTTCCCATGTCGCCGGAGTTCTTCGCTGCCTCGATGGCGGCGTGGATGCGGTCCTGGTCCTTGGCGAGCGTGGAGGCTACGCGCTCGCTCATCGGCTTGAACCCGGATATCTTCTCGACGCCGAGCGCCTCCATCTCCGCCATGATCTTGTCGGCCATGGCCTTGGCGGCCTTGTCGCCGTCGGCGGCCTTGACGAGATACTGGTGGAGCTCGTTGTTCCAGATCAGCGACTCCTGAAACTTTGCCGTCTTGTCCGCCAGCTTGGCCTGGAGCTCGGGGAACTCGTCGAACAGGTGCATACGGCGCGGGTCCGTGAACAGGCCGATCTGGAGCATTTCGTCGAGGATCTTCGGGTCCGACCCGAGACCGGTCCGCCCGGCGAGGAATTGCGCCGCCGCCTCCCTTCTCTCGCCGGCCTTGGCGCCCAGGAAGGAGATGTCGAGGTCGTTGGTGACGTCCTTGAGGGTGCCGGTCTCCTGCACGAGCGGGCCCGTGCCGTCGGCTGGCTCCCGCAGGCCTTCGATGAAGTTCTTCAGGTCGGCGTTGATGCCATCGCGCCAGGCCTTCAGGCGCTTGCCGGCTTCAGAGCTGGTCCCGAGCGCGCCGCCGAGCTTCTTCCAGCCACCGGCCTCCTTGAGCGTGGCCTGGTACCCCATGGTGTCGATGGCCTGCTTGACGACGTCCTCCAGGGTTAGCTCGGCGCCGGTCTTGCCGGTGACCTTGCCCCCGGAGAGCGCTGTCTTCAGCGCTTCCGAGAGTTTCGCCGGCTCCACGCCCTTTTCGGCAAGCTCTTTGAAGGCCTTGAGTTTCGCGGCCGCGGCGGAGTCCGCGGGGACCTTGGCGAGGAGGTCATCCACGCTGTCCACGCCGGCCGTCTGCATGGCCTTCTCGACTCCGAGTTCGTCCACCGCCTTGGAGATGGCCTTCTCGGCCTCCTCCGCGCTCATGCTCTTGAGGCCCTTGAGCGCGGCGGCGCCCGCCGCCTTCTCGGCGGCCTCCTTGCCGGCCTTCTTGACGCCGAGGGCGGCGACACCCTTGACACCCTTGACGGCGACGCCGACGGCGTCCAGGAAGAAGAACACCGACTCGATGATCGCGTCCACGAGGGCCGCGTTCACCTGCCCGCCTTCGACCAGCTCGGTAGCCTGCGAGGTGCCGGCGGCAGCGGCGTTCTTCAGTTCGTCGTAGTTGTCCCACTTGCGGGCGACGTTCGCCGCGCCGATCCCGAGGCCAGCGCCGGCCCAGAGGACAGTCGCCATGCCGCCGGTGGCGACCTCGGAGAAGATGAAGGCGACGGCCGCGGCGAGACCGATGCCCAGGTCGATCATCATCTCCTGGGTCTCGATGTCGCCCAGCTCGTCCTTGATGATTTCCTTGTACCAGATCTCGTTGAAGGGGATGCCCCCCGCCGTGTGCTCGCCCCTGAGCAGCTGGGCGTGGATAGGCTTGAGCTCGTCCCAGTCGGGCGGGTCGGCTTTCGTCTCTTCGATCGCCTTCTTTGCGTCACCGAGCAGCATCTTTATGCCCGAGATCGGGTCGGTGCAGGCGTCCTCGCTCTGGCCGGTGATGGCATCCAGCTTGCCCTGCTTCAGGCCCACGTAGATGGAGGGGTGCTTGTTGGCGATGGCCATCAGCGCGCCCATGCCCTCGGCATACTTGGCCATCACCTCTTCGTAGGTAGAGGCTCCCTTGCCTTCGGTCCCTTTCAGAGGTTTCTCGGGGGGACTGCCGGGCCGGAAGTAGGCCGGGACTTCGCCCAGCTCCATCGCGTGCGGCGTGTCGGGGTCGCGCTCCGAGCTAGGGACCAGCTCCAGGTTGTAGCCAACCTGGATGCTGCCAAGCTTCTTGACTTCCTCGTCCAGCTGCTTGGCCTTTTCGGCCAGGATAATCACGTCAGTAAGGGCGGCTTGCTGCTCGGGAGTCTGCTTGGCGTCGTTGATGCCGAGGCGTTCCTCCTCCTTCGCGATGTCCTTGAGGTTGCCTTCGAGGTACTCGTCCCTTAGCCCCTCGACCGCCTGCTGGAACTTCTCCATCGTCAGGTCGGCGCCGAAGGGTCCTTCGAGGTTGTCGGGCTCCATGCCGCGCGCGATCGACAGCTGGAACTCTTTGGGGTTGGCCTTCGCGACGTCGGGCCCTAGTTCGGTCCACAGATCCTCGAGTTCGTACTCCTCCAGCGGCCCGACCCAGTTGATGGTGCGAGGCTCGTAGAGTATTTCCTTGACGCGGTCGAGGCCGGTCTTTTTGGTGTCCTCCCGGCTGATGCGCGCGGTCGACTGCATCGCCAGCGCCGAGTTCAGAAGCCGCATGTTGGTGTGAGGCCCGCCCGCGCGCCGCCCGACGCCCGGCGGGCTACCTCCGTCGCCGGAGGAGGAGGCGGCGACCAGGTGGCCGAGACCTTCATAGGCCAGCGGCGCCGCCTCCGGCTTCGCCTCCTCCTGTGGCGCCGGGGCCACGGGCGGCGCAGCCTGCAGGGAAGACGACGGCCTCGCCGCCGGCGGGCG
>DATLYJ010000113.1 GCA_035574915.1 Dehalococcoidia bacterium
GCGCCGCCGGCCTGATCGTGGACGGCTATGTTGTCCTGGCGATGGCCTGCGCCGTCCTGGCCGGCATAGCGACCCTGACCGCCGGCTTCATCCGGCATGCACGTCTGCCCCAGAAGGCAGCCGGTCGTGCGACGGCCACGGTCATGGCCCCAGTTGAGGGCGGGGAGGGCTAGGCGCGGCACCCTGCGTTCTCAGGCTCCGGGCAAGACTCTTTAGCCGAGGCTTGATGGCTTCGGCCGCCCGGGCGCGATGACTGATGCTGTTCTTCTGGGCCGGGGTCAGCTCTGCCATTGTGCGGCCGTGCTGCGGCAGGTGGAAGATCGGGTCATAGCCGAAGCCGCCCGTCCCCACGGGCGCCAGCGCGATCTCGCCCTCGCAGACGCCTTCGGCCACCAACTCCCGGCCGTCGGGAAGGGCGACAACGATTACGGCGCGAAAGCGGGCGCGGCGGTCGGACCGGCCGTCCAGCGCCCTGAGGAGGATCTGGATGCGCTCATCGTTGTTGGCGCCGTCCCAGCCCTTCTCGTGGTGCAGAGGTCCGGGCTCGCCGCCGAGGGCATCGACCTCGAGGCCGGAGTCGTCAGCGAGCGCCGGTAGTCCGGACGCCTGGGCGAAAGCCCTGGCCTTCAGCCGCGCGTTGTCCTCGTATGAGTGCCCGGTCTCCTGTACATCGAGCTCGACCCCCACGTCCCGCGGCGCGACGATCTCCCAGCCACAGTCCGCGAGGAGGTCGCGGAACTCGGCCACCTTGCCGGCGTTGTTGGAGGCGATAAGGAGTCGCGGCCGGGCCGCGCCCGTCACGGCCCGGTCTCGCCCAGCCACTGCATGACCAGCAGGTCCTCGGGCTTCTCGAAGGTGAGCCTGCACCGGCGAATGAGGGCCCGGCGAGTGAGGACGGGCGAGCCTGGAGCCTCCAATGATTGTCACCCTTCGCTGAGATGTTGACTGTCAAGCAACGCGTCACGCACTCGTCGCAATCAGCATACCGGAGCGGTCTTCCCGGGCCGGCGTGATGGCGAAGCGAGTCCAGAGTCAGGAGGCGGGATTGGCGCGGTCAGCGCACCATCACGGCGACCCGCTCGTCCGGGATCTCGGCGGGGATCGGTTCCGAAGGCCCCTGGTAGACGCGCCAGTTGTCGAGCGGGTCCTGGACCCAGGCCAGTCCCGCATCGACGAGCTGGCGCACGCCCTGGATGACGTGGCGGGCATCGTAAAGGATGGGCAGGCCCAGGCGGGTGAGGAAGGGCATGACCGCGCGCGCGACCTCGCGGCCGCCGGTGAAGAGCTCGGCCTCGCGCAGAGTCAGCAAGGTCAGGGACGAGAGATAGTCGGCCTTTTCGAAGGTCTGGGGCAGCTTGCGCCACATCGTGTCCCACAGGGTCGAATTCGGGTCGGACATATCGAGCGTTGCCAGATGGCTCTCGGTCTCACCGTCGGCGGTCGTGTACCAGTAGACCCAGTCGGCGTAGGCGGCGCGCACGAGCCGGTCGGGGTCGGTCTCGTTCCCGGTCTGCCTGACGACTTCACGGATGCCCTCCGGAGAAGTGAGGTCGAGCCAGGGGTCGGAGGGCTCGAGGAGGAGGAAGGTGTTGGCGAAGGCGCTGCCCCAGTTCACGACGAGGAGTCGCTCGTCCGTCCGCAGCCCGCGCATAGACACCAAGAGAGTGAGGTTCTGGCCGTCGTCGAGCTGGCGGCGGCGCTCGATGAAGTCCCACCAGGCCGCCGAGCCGCGGATGAAGGGCGTCGCCGGGTTAGGGCGTTCGGGCGCGTCGTCCTCGTGCACGTCGTACACCACGACGCGTTCGGTGCCCGCGAGTCTCTTCAGCGCTGCCGCGATCTCCTGCTTCGATAACATCACAGTCCCCACGTTGGAAGCTGGGCTGCGCGGTCCGGTCCCTGGCTGATGCCGGGGCCTGGCATCCAGACTCTAACTGCCGACCTCCAGCAGGGGTCCTCCCCGGTCGACGACTGTCCCGTCAAGGGCGATCACGGCGGGGCGCTCTTCGCAGTAGTCGCCGAACTCGCATTTGTCGAAGTACAACACGCCTCGCTCCTTGTCGAAGCGGATCGTCCAGGTACCAATGAGCGGGCTGTCCGTGCCCTGCTTAAGCTGCTCCTCGATAATGCGCGCCAGCGCCGCCAGCTGCTCTCTGCCCATCCCATCCTCCAGGTGTGCCCCCGATTCTAACGGCTGGCATCAGAGGCTACCACCATAATCGGCGATCCGTCACGAAATCGGCAGGCACTCCGCACCTCCGGCGAAGGGCCCGTGAACCAACCCTTACTTCCACTGCCCCGCCAGGAGCCCGTAGATGTAGGTGTCCCAGTAACGCCCCTGCATCCACTCGTTCTCGCGCAGGTGACCCTCGCGGCGAAAGCCGAGGCGCTCCAGGACGCGCCACGATGGTTCGTTCTCGACGAGGACGTAAGCCCACAGACGGTGCACTCCCAGGTCCCGGAAGGCGAACTCGACCAGGCGCCTCGCGGCCTCCGTAGCGTAGCCTCGGCCCCAGTAAGCCGGGTCCAGCTCGTAGCCGATGTCCGCCTCGAACGACGCCTCCGGCGAACCGAAGTCGACGAGCCGCCGGATACGCACGCCTGCGTTGCCGATCAGCCGCTGCTGCTCCTTGAGGATGATCGCGAGCTGGTAGCCGCGCCGCGGCTGCTGTGCCTGTTGGGCTACGAAGGCGCGGACCAGCTCGCGGCGGCCGGCGCCGCCGGTCTGTGGGCGCTCGTAGTAGCGCCAGTAGCGCTCCTCCTGCTGGTAGGCAGCGACTGCTTCCCAGTCGGCATCCACGAACTCGCGCAGCAGCAGTCGCTCCGTCTCGAGTTGCACCAGGACATCCTACGCCACCTGCTCACGGAGGCCAGGCGCCGTGCCGAAGGAGTTGGCAGGAGTGACCGCGATCTCCCGGGCGTGGCGTTGGCGCACGACGCAGAACCGGCACCAGACGCGGGCGCCAGAGGGGCGCGGCGGCCAACTCGCGCCACAGGGCAGCGCAGCGCGGCTAGAGCTCCTTGAATATCCTGCGGCCGCCTTCGCGGACGAGGCGTCCGAAGCCGGGGTGCGGGTAGTGTCCGGCGGCGACCACGCTGCCGTCCTGCTCCAGCCGGTCGAAGATGCGGGACCGCGTGGCGACCGCCTGCTCCGGGTTGGCGTCGAAGCCGGCGTTCCAGGTAGTTTCGTGCACCTGGGCCGGGTGGTTGAAGAGGTCGCCGAGGATGATGGCCCGCTGGCCCGCGGAAGCCAGGATTACGCTCTGGTGGCCCGCGGTGTGGCCGGGCGTCGGCAGGATCGTGACCTCAGGCGTCAGGGACTTCTCGCTCGATACCAGCTCGAGCTTGCCGGCCTCCATCAGGGGCGCGAGGGCCTCTTTCGGCGGGAAGACGCCGCCGCTCCCCAGCAGGTTCCAGTCGGCCTCCGGGGCGTAGTAGCGCGCCTTGGACGCGAGGGGCTTGCCCTCGTGGACGGCCCAGCCGGTGTGGTCGCCGTGCAGGTGAGTCAGGATCACCAGGTCGATGGAGCCAGGCTCGATCCCCGCCGACTTCATCTGCTCCAGGAGCTTGCCGGGCCCGCCGCCCATACCTCCGGGGCCGACGCCCGTATCTACGAGGATCGTCTGCCCGGCGGAGCGGATGAGGAACGCCTGTGCGTTGGTCTGCCAGTTGCCGCTGCTGTCCCAGGACTTCGGGTAGATGGCCTTGTAGGGCTCCCACTTGTCGGCCGGGACGCCGGGATAGGCGGCGCTGTAGGGGAAGGCAAAGGGCGCGTCCAGAAGCGAGACGATCTCGGCATTGCCGACCTTTACGCTCGACACAGTCTGACCTCCAGCGAATCAGGCGGGGCTCTTGGCGGCTTCAACATAGCCCCAGGCACGGGCGGTGTCTAGCGCCATCCGGACGCGTTTAGAGCTGCCCGCGGTTGGCCCTGGCGACGAAGGACTCCAGGGAGACGATGCGCACCAGGTCTTCGTGCCGCATGAAGGGCAGCAGGCCGCCCTCGGTGTAGAAGTCACGCAGCTTCCAACTCGGCCCGCCGAGTACGAGGTAGGCGCGCCGATAGCGCTCCGGCTCGGAGAGCACGGCCTGGACCAGACACATCGCTTCGAAGGGGACCTTCTGCTCCGCCGTGCCGCTCACCTGCTGCCACTTCAAGGAGATCAGGAAGCCGCCGCCTTCGGGATCGTAGGCGACGAGGTCGACCACGTGCTTGCCGCCGCCCAGCCGCTCGCCGATATCCACCTGGCGAAAGTACTCGTAGCCGCCGCGTTCGAGGGCGGGCAGGACCATTGCCTCCATCACGGCCCCTGTGCCGGTGTCTCGCCGGATCAAGCCTCACCCCCCTGGCCTCTCGCTACTGGAGGCATGGGAGATGGTGCGACGGCGCCGTTGCTCCGTCCCTGGCCGGGGAGGTTGCGCGTGGCGATCACTTCGATGGCCTTGGTCCGGTCCCCATTGCAGCTGATCATGCGCGGGGCCGGAGCGAACTCGAGCTCGAAGCCGAGGCCCCGGTAGAGGCGGACGATGCGCTCGGTCGCCTGGTTCGAGAGCACGACAGGACCCGGGTGACGGGCAAGCCATTCGGCGAGGCGGACCTGGTTATCCCAGCCGAAGCCCTCCTTCGCGTACTGCGTGAATTCGACATCGTAGGGCGGGTCCGCGTACACGAAGTCGTCGGGCCGCAGTTCGATCGCCTCGAAGTCGCCCGTGGTGAATTCCCAGCACTGGAGTGCGCTGCTGTAGTGACGGAAGTCCCGGACGTAGTTGATGGTCGCATGCCGGCCGAAGGGGACGTTGTACTCCCCGTTCCGGTTGAAGCGGCAGAGCCCGTTGTAGCCGGTGCGATTCAAGTAATAGAAGAGCTCGGCCGCCTCGCGCGAGTCCGCCTGCCCGCGGCGGATGAGGCCGTTGAAGCGCCGGCGGCAGCGGTAGTACCACGTCTCTTCGTTTGCCATCTTCATCTCGATGGTCAGGCCGGCCTTAAGCCAGCGGTAAAAGTTGATGTTGTGGGGGTTGACGTCGTTCAGGAGGGCGACCGTCGGCAGCAGCCCGAGCGAGACTGCGAGGCCGCCGCAAAGCGGTTCGACGAGCCGCCGGTCTCGATACGGCTCCCACAGGGGCCTGAGACGCGGCACCAGCCAACGCTTGCCGCCCGCCCACTTCAGGGGCGGACGCAGAGTCGTGGCTGAGGACGGCGATTGCACGCCCAAAGAGTAAGGCGACTAAGCGTTTTTCGCAATCACGCGGGCGGCCGCTGGGCCAGGGCGACGAGGCCGGGGACGAAGGGGCCAAAGGACGGACGTTCCTGGACGCGCAGCCGGAAGCCGGCGGCAGCAAGGGTCAGCTCCGTGTTGCGGCCGAGCACGCAGCCGGCGGAGAACCAGCCGTACACGGGCTGGACGAAGTCCTGGAAGGCGGCGGAGCGGCCGGTGGCGCGGACGTGCTCGACCAGCCGCAGGTATCCCCCGGGCTTGAGGACGCGCTTGACCTCGGCGGCGGCGAGCGCCGGTTGGTCAACGGTGCAGAAGACGAGGGTGGAGACGGCGGTATCGAAGGTTTCGTCCGGAAAGGGCAGGGCTTCCGCGGGCGCCTCATGTAGCGTGACCTTGCCCTCCGGGAGTCCGGCGAGCTTGCGCCGCGCGCGCTTCAGCATGAAGGGGTCGGGTTCCGTGGCATCGAGGGAGTCGACCTGGGACCAGTCGTAGAAGGGGAAGTTGGCCCCGGTGCCGCAGCCGATCTCGAGCACGCGGCCGGAAGCGCCGCCGGCGGCGAAGCGCCTCAACTCCCGCAGCCGGCGTCCGCCGAGCCCCGCGATGAGGTCGTAGAAGGCAGCGTAGACGAGATGGCCCTTCACGACTCGGCTCCTGTCAGCCACGCGACGTCAGCGTGCTCGTGCGGAGCATGCACTACCTCCTCGACCATCGTACTGCTGGGGAAGGGATGTAGTACGCGCTTCACGCTCCGGCGACCGCGCGCTCAAGCAATGGCTGGGGCTCGTAAGGCCTGCCGTCCTTGATGACCAACTCCACTTTGCGGGTGTTGCCGATGTCCGCGATCGGGTCGCCGCCGAGGATGAGGAGGTCTGCGCGCTTCCCCGGGGATATCGTGCCGTAGTCGTGGTCGCGGCGGAGGACGCGGGCGGCGACGCTGGTCGCCATCTCGATGACCTTCGCGTTCGGGATGCCTGCCTCGGAGAAGAGGGCAAGCTCGCGGTGCAGGGCGAAGCCAGGCACCTGGTTCGGGGCCGCGCCCGTGTCGGTGCTCGGCACCAGGATGCCGCCGGCATCGTAGACCTTGCGGAGGAAGCGGAGCTCGTTCTCCCGCGCTCGCGCGCCGACTTCAGGGTCGCCCTGGGCCACTGGCGGCATCGGACGGCCCGAGCGCTCGGCCTCCTCGCGCATACGCTGCATCATCTCTTGCTGTTGTCGCCGGCGCTCGGCAAGGGCTTTCGGGGTGTACTTCAAGCCCGGCTCGTCCAGGGCCTCGCGCGTCGCCATCCCGCCCGTGATGAGGACGGTGGTGGGGCTCAGGGCGACGCGGCGCGATACGAGGAGGTCAACGAAGCGGTTGACGTAGTCGGCGTCCAGGTCGGCCTCGGCCCAGCCGGTGTTGAGCCAGGTCCAGTAGTTGGGTATGAAGCCGTTGCCCTCCTCTCGTGGGTGGCGGTGCTCCGGCCGCACGACGTCCTGATAGACAGTGGCGTGCACGTGCTCGAGGCAGTTGATGCCGGCCTCGATAGCCTCAGACGCCCAGGTGCGGCTCAGGTGTCCGGTCACAGGCACGCGGCCGTCAACGCGGCGGATGAACGCCGTGAGCAGGTCCGGGCGGAGACCGGCGTAGAGCTTGAAGCCGTCCACGCCGCGCGCGATGAGATCGTCGCAAGCGCGGTCCACGTCCGACTCGTCCTCCAGGATCCAGGTCAGTTCCGCCGCGCCGGGCAGCGTTGGACCGCGCCTGCCGCCGCCGAAGATTGGCGGCGAGCCGTCGAGCATGGGCCCGTAGGTTACGATGCGCGGCCCGGTCTTCTCACCAGAGGCCACCGCCTCGCGCAGCGGCAGCATGAAGTCGGGCGCGCCGCCTACGTCGCGGATGGTGGTGATGCCGCAGCCGAGCCAGGCGAAGAGGGCATCTTCGCCGCCCGAGAGCATGACGTGGACGTGCATGTCGATCAGGCCGGGGATCAGCCACTTGCCTGAGGCGTCGATGACGCGCGCGGCAGCCGCCCCGCCCAGCTCCGCCGCTGGGGCGACGGCGCTGATGCGCCCGCGCTCGACCAGCACGGACATGGCGGCGCGCGGCGACCCGCCACTGCCATCGATCAGGGTCCCATTCGTGATCAGGATCGCGCCGTCGTCGTTCACTCCTGCCTCCCTCCAGCGGAAGAGTATAGGCGCGCTTCCCCGGCGGAGCGCCAGCCGGGACTCGCGCTTTCCCGCCAGATCGGGACTCGAGTCCCATGCGCGCGGGCGGCCAGAAGAGTTAGCGTGGCCGCCAGATCAGGGGAGGTGATTGCTTTGAGGACTGACGTATTTCGAATGTCCGGTCTTTCCGCGCTGCTCTTTGCCGCGGCCTTCATTGGCGCCGCTGCGCTGGGCGGAGTAAGCGGAGTCGACGTCTACATTGACGACGACGAGATAGGCATGCTGCTGGAGGACATCAGGGACAACGAGGCAGCGTTCGCGGCCACGAACATCGCGAACCTCCTTATGGCTGTCTTCCTCATACCGATTTTCCCGGGCCTGTTCTACGCCGCCCGCGAGGAAGACAGGCCCTGGGTGGTCGTCGCCTGCTCCTTCATGCTCGTGGCCGCGGTGTTCATGCTTGTCTCGGGCCTCGCTGGCATGATGCTTGTCGACACGCAAGATTACTTCAACGCTTCCGGTCCCCTCCAGGAAGCGATCGGTCGCGACTTTCTCGTGGTGCTCGCCTTTCACGTCTTCTTCTTCTACGGACCGCCGATAGGGATCGGGCTGCTGATCATGGGCCTCGTCTCGTTGCGGTCGGGGTTCTTCCACAAGGCTGTCGGCTGGATCGGAATCGTCGCTGGCCTCGGCGGTATCAGCATCTTCGGCTGGTTCATCGTCCTTCCGGGACTCCTGGTCTGGTCTCTTGCCATCGCTTGGTCGCTGCTCCGGCCACGAGCAGGATCGCCGCGGTTAGCGCCGGCCGCCGCCTGAGGGCCGCTGCCGCCTGGCGAGCGCGGCGCGAAGAGAGTGGCGGTTCCAAGCCGCCGCTCTCATCGCCATAATGGAAGACTCTCAGGTGCTGAGGGCCGGCTGAAGTGCGGACTCTTGCGGCGGTGCTGGCCATCCTCAGCGGCGTCAGTGCCGCCGCCTCGGCGGCTCTCGGCCTTGTCCCGGATGGACCCGGGGACGCCGGCACCCTTGGCGCGCCGGTCGTCGATGCCGCCGTAAGCCTCAGCCTGTTCGGCTTTGCGGCCGTGGGCGCGCTCATCGCCCGCCGGCGCGCCCTTAACCCTGTCGGCTGGCTCCTGATCGCTACGGGACTCACCGTCCAGGTAGAAATCCTGGCGATGCTGTACGCGGATTATGCCCTGACGGAGGCGCGGCACTTGCCGGGCGGGGTGCTCGCACAGTGGCTGACGACGTGGCTCTGGTGGACTGCCGTGACGCTCGGGGGCGTATTCCTGCTCCTGCTGTTCCCGGAGGGGCGCCTGCGCCGGGAGGACCGCCTGATCGCGCGCGTCGCGGCGGCGAACCTCGTGCTCGGTTCGCTCGCGCCTATGCTGGCGCCGGGCCCGCTCTTCGGTTCACCTGTCCCCGTCAACAACCCCGTCGGCATCGCAGGCCTGGGGCGAGTGACCGACGCGGCTGGCGCCCTCGCGCTCTTCGCCCTCCTGGGATGCATCATCGCCGCTCTCGCAAGCCTGCTGCAGAGACTGCGAAGCAGCGCCGGGGACGAACGGCAGCAGTTCAAGTGGCTGGGGAGCGCCGTGGCGCTAACGGCCCTGACCTTGCCTTTCCCAGGGTTCCTCTTCCCTCGGTCCGAAGTCGCGGCCCTTGCGGGGACGCTCGCATTCGCCTCGATCCCGGTCGCGACCGGCGTGGCGATATTCCGTTACCACCTCTATGACATCGACCTGATCCTCAACCGCACGCTGGTTTACGGCACGCTAACCACAGGGCTGGTGGCGGCCTACGCGCTGGCGGTGGCCTCGCTAACGGGGATCTTCCGCACCGAGCAGAACTTCGCCATCTCGGTCGCGGGCGCTGGCGTGGTGGCCGTGCTCTTTCACCCGGCGAGGGACTTGCTCCAGCGACTGGCGAACCGCCTGGTATACGGACAGCGGGGCGACCCTTTCGGCCTCGTTTCGGCCCTGGGACAGCGGCTGGAAACCGTCGAGGCCACGGAGGACGTGCTGGAGACAATCGTCGAGAGCGTTGCCAGCGGGCTGAAGCTCTCCTACACGGAGATCGCGCTCGATGGTCCCCACGCGGCGGCGGCGCGGCATCCCGCGGGGTCGACCGGCCCGCCGGGCGACCGCGACGTGCTCGAGTTGCCATTGGTCTATCAAAGGGAGGCTGTCGGGATGATGAGGTTGGCAGCGCGCGGACCGGGCGAGTCCTTCCCGTCCTCCGAGCGCCGCCTCCTCGAAGGCCTCTCGCGCACGGTTGGGGCCGCGGCCCACTCGGTCCGCCTCAGCCAGGACCTGACGTTGTCCCGCGAAAGGCTCGTCTCCGCGCGCGAGGAAGAGCGGCGCCGCCTGCGACGCGACCTCCACGATGGCCTTGGCCCTCGTCTGGCGAGCCTCATGCTGAAGCTGGAGGCGGCCACGAACCTCCTCACTCGGGATCCGGCCGCCGTTGCGCGGCTCCTCGGCGAGCTCAAGGGGCAGACCCAGGAGGCCCTCGCTGACGTCAGACGGGCCGTCTATGACCTGCGGCCGCCTGCGCTCGATGAGCTGGGCCTGCTCTCCGCCCTTCGCGAGCACGCGTCGCGCAGCGTCGGCGCGGGGGAGGGCGGGCCGGCTGTACGCTTCCTGACGCCTGACTGCCTGCCCGCCCTTCCCGCCGCTGTCGAGGTGGCAGCCTACAGGATCGTCGTGGAAGCAATCACGAACGTGATGCGGCATGCCGGTGCGCAAAGTTGCACCGTGCGTGTGGCCATCGATGACGGCCTCATTCTGGAGGTGGAGGACGACGGCGCTGGTATCGCCGCGGAGGTCGCGGGCGGCGTCGGCCTGAAGTCGATGCGCGAGCGCGCCTCGGAGTTGGGGGGCACGTTAAGGGTGGGCCGGGGCCGGGACGGCGGGACCCTGGTAGCAGCCTGGCTACCCTTACCGGCGGCATCGTCATGAAGACGGTCCGCGTGTTCATAGCAGACGACCACACCCTCTTCCGGGAAGGGCTGGAGGCCCTCCTTGCGACCGCGCCCGAAGTCGAAGTCGTGGGGACGGCGGCAGACGGTGTCGAGGCCGTAGCCGGGGTTAGGGCCAAGCATCCGGACGTAGTGCTGATGGACATCCAGATGCCGCGGATGAATGGCATCGAGGCGGCGCGGGCCATCCTGGCCGCGGAGCCGCAGATCGCCATAGTTGCCCTTACGATGTTCGAGGACGACGACTCGGTGTTCGCGGCGATGCGAGCCGGGGCGCGAGGCTACATCCTCAAGGGCGCCGATCAGGCCGAACTGCTGCGCGCCATTCAGGCCGCGGCGAACGGCGAAGCGCTTTTCGGACCCGAAGTGGCGAGGCGCATTCTCGACTACCTGGGCGGCGGGCGCGGGGGCCTTCCAGCGAAGGCATTCCCGGGTCTCACGGAACGCGAGCGCGAGCTCCTTGACCTCATGGCCCGCGGCCACACGAACACTCAGATCGCGGCAATGCTCGTCATAAGCCCGAAGACGGTCCGGAACCACATCAGCAACATCTTCGCCAAGCTCCAGGTAGCGGGACGGCCGGAGGCGATCGTGCGGGCGCGGGAGGCGGGGTTCGGGAGCGCCGGCGGCGAGGGCCGCGCGGCGGGCTCAACGGGGAATCAAGGGTAGCACCAGGCTGGCGACCACGAGGACGGCGACGAGCAAGAGAAACCAGCGGCGCAGATACCACGGCTTCGGCGACACCTCATAGTGATACGCGGGGCCGCCAGCCTCGGAGAGGTCGAAGTCACGGTGCCAGGGGTCGTTAGGGTCGTCGTCGTCCTCGGCTTCGTCGTCGTCGCGTTCGCTCATGATTGCTCCCGGCTGTAATGTTCGCCGCGGCGGCGGCTCTGCAGGGCCGTGATCTCCCTGGAGTCGACGCCAAAACGGTGCAGGACGTGGCGCACGAACTCAAGCCCGGCCTCGAACTCAGGGTCGACGACCTCGGATACTCCGAGTTGGCGCAACATCTCCTGAGTCTCGAAGCCGGAGCCGCGCGCGACGATGTCAATGTTCGGGTTTACGTTTCGCGCGTTGATCACCGCCACCCTCGATTCGTCCCCGGGAAAGGTCAGGGCGAGCACGCGCGCGTCGCGCACGTTCGCCAGCTCTAGTATTTCCGGGCTGGTGACGTCGCCGTAAATGAAGGGGACGTCCTGCCGCCGCGCCTCATCGATCAGGTAAGGGTTGGAGTCGACCACCACGAAAGGCAGGCGACGTCCCGCCAGGGAACGCGCGAGCGCCCTCCCGGTCTGCCCGTAACCGCCGATGATGACGTGCCTGTGCAGACTGCGGTCGTCAAGGCCAACAGCGCGCGTCGCCTCGCCGAGAAGCGCCTTGAGGGCCGGTACCGTGTGCGACAGCGTCGCCACGCGGTCGGCGGCGGCGAAGGCGAACGGGCTCAGGAGGATCGTCGCCGCGGCGCCCACGAGGATGGCAGATGAGGTATCGCCGCTGATCAAGCCTTCGTCGATTCCGGCGCGAACCATCACGAAGGAGAACTCGCCCACCTGGGCCATGACCGCTCCCGTCTTCAGGGCCTCGACCCCGGAAAGGCCGACTGCCTTCACCACGCCGGCTGTGATGACTCCCTTCGCGACGACAGCCAGCACGAGAACGCCGGCGACTATGACAGGCTCGTCCAGCAGCACCCGAGGCACGATGAGCATGCCGATGGCGACGAAGAAGACGGTGGCGAAGACTTCGCGGAGCGGCAGGATTTCCGACAGGGTTTGGAATCCGAATTCGCTCTCGGAGACTGCTACGCCGGCGAGGAAAGCCCCGAAGGCCACGGACAGCCCCAGCAA
>DATLYJ010000114.1 GCA_035574915.1 Dehalococcoidia bacterium
GGAGGAGAGATGTCAGCGAAACAGATCGTCGCCTTGCTCGTCGGCGCCGTGGCCCTCCTGGCCACCGCCTGCAGCGAGGGCGATACCGTCGTGAACACCCCTGGCGCGGAGGCGTCTGGTATCACCGTGACCGGCACCGGCCAGGCCTTCGGCGTACCGGACATCGCCCTGATCACGCTTGGCGTCCAGGCCGAAGCCGCCAACGTCGCCGACGCGCGCGAGACCGCGGCCCAGCGCGCCCAGGCTGTCATCGACTCCGTCAAGGCGAACGGTGTCGCCGACAAGGACATCCAGACCACTCAGTTCGACATCCAGCCTCAGTACGACTTCTCGCCCACAGGCCGCGGCGCGGTCCGCAGCTACCAGGTCACGAACGTCCTCTCGATCAAAGTCCGCAAGATCGACACCACCGGCAAGGTGCTCGATGACGCCACTCGCGCCGGCGGCAACAACGCCGTCGTGCGCGGCATCAGCTTCACGATCGACGACCCGACGAAGCTGCGCGAAGAGGCGCGCGCGAAGGCCCTCGCCGAAGCGAAGACCAAGGCGGACCAGCTGGCCAGAGATGCCGGCGTGAAGCTCGGCAAGCCCGTCTCGATCACTGAGGGCGGCGGCCCTGTGCCCCTACCGGCAAGCGCGCTGGTCGCGCCGCGCACGGGCGACACTTCCACGCCGATCCAGACCGGCGAGCTCCAGGTGAACATTACGGTCACGGTCCGTTACGAGATTGACTGAGGGCGCTGCCGCCTAAGCCCGCCGGCGGCTATCCTCGCCTTACTTCCGCGGAGGAGGCGCCACACCGGCGCTCGCACGTGAACACGACTACTTCCCCCTTCATGCGCCGCGCCCTGGAGCTGGCGGACGCCGCCGTCGGACGCACGGCGCCGAACCCCCCGGTCGGCGCCGTGGTCGTGCGCGATGGCGTCATAGTGGGAGAGGGCGCCTACTGCGGCCCCGGCACTCCCCACGCCGAGATAGCAGCCCTGCTGGCGGCCGGCGAGGCCGCCCGCGGCGCCTCCGTTTACGTCACGCTCGAACCCTGCGCCCATGACGTCTCCTCGGAGACGGGCAGTCCGCGCCTCTCCTGCAGCCGCGCGCTCATCGAGGCCGGCGTCGCCCGCGTCGTCTTCGCGCTCGTCGACCCCGACCCCCGTACCTCCGGCGCCGGCCGCGACGCCCTCGTCGCCGCCGGCGTCGCGGTCGAGACCGGCGACGGCGCGGCGGAGTCGTCCCGCATTCTCGAAGGCTACCTCAAGCACCGGACCACCGGCCGCCCATTCGTGGTCGCGAAGTTCGTCGCCAGCCTCGACGGCAAGATCGCCGCCGCCTCTGGCGACTCGCGCTGGGTCAGCGGGCCCGCGACCCTCATCTGGGCCCACGCGCTGCGCACGCGCATCGACGCCATCATGGTCGGCGTTTCCACCGTCCTCATCGACAACCCGCAGCTCACCGCCCGTCCGGGCGGGGTCGAGGCGGAGCGCCAGCCCCTCCGCGTGGTCGTCGACTCCTCCGGCCGGACGCCCGCTGAGGCACGCGTCCTCGCGCCACCGGCCCGCACCCTCGTAGCCACCACCACCGCCGCTCCCTCAACCTGGCGTTCGTCCGTCGGGCGCGAGAACGTGGAGGTCGTCGAACTTCAGTCCGCGCCCGACGGCCGCGTCTCCCTGCCACACCTCTTGGACGAGTTGGGCCGCCGCGGCATCCTGACACTCCTCGTCGAAGGCGGCGGCGTGCTCCTCGGCTCGTTCTTCGACCAACGCCTCGTCGACAAGCTGCACGCGGTGATCGCGCCGAAGATCATCGGCGCCGCCTCCGCCGCCGGCCCCGTCGCGGGGGTTGGCGCAGACCGCATGGCGGACGCGATCACGATGCGCGACCTCATCGTCGACCGCCTCGGCGACGACGTGCTGATCACTGGCTACCCGCTGTACCCGGGACGGTAGAATCGACGGGATGGTGTCGCGCCCCCGCAGGTCCTCGGCCGGCGGCTCCTGCGCGTGGGACCGGAGAATGCGCCGCTCGACTACCGACTGTGACACCGAGGCGAAGGTGCGCTTGCACGCGGGAGCCCGGAGAGGAGAGGAGGGATCGGGGACGTCAACGACGGGCCTATCGAGGCCTTTCGCGAGCCGCGGGAAGGCGCATTCGAGGCGCACATCGCTGGCAGCGGCGGCCAGGCTTCAGGCCGCTGCCATATCCGGGCGCGTCGATGAACTCATCGAGCTCCGGCTTGACGCCGTCGGGGCCGCACAACTAATCTTACAGCGGACTTAGTGTCACACTGACACTAAGTCCCGGATTCGAGGGGGCAGTTGTTTACAGGCATCGTCGAAGAGGTGGGGTCGGTCCGAGAGCACAGGCCCGGCCGCATCGTGATCAACGCCAAGAAGGTCACCTGGGGCACCAACCTCGGCGATTCCATAGCCGTCAACGGCTGTGACCTCACGGCGGTCTACTTCGACGAGGACGGCTTCGAAGCCAACATCATCGACGAGACCTACGCGCGCACCAACCTCGGCGACCTCAAGCCCGGCGACCTCGTGAACCTGGAGCGCGCCCTCACCCTCGCAGGCCGGATCGGCGGCCACCTCGTCCGCGGCGTGATCGAGCACACCGGCACGCTACACTCCTTCACCCCGGCGGAGCACTCGGTCATCGCCCGCTTCAACGCCCCGCCCGAGATCCTGCGCTACATCATCGTCAAGGGCCCGGTCGCCGTTGACGGCATCTCCCTCACCGTGATCGCGAAGGACGAGACGACGTTCTCGGTGGGCCTCGTGCCGTACACGCAAGAACACACCAACCTCATGAGCCGGAAGCCCGGCGACCGCGTAAACTTGGAATCGGATATCATCGCTCGCTACGTGGAGCAGCTGCTGGACGAGCGCTACCTGGAGGGCATCGGCGAGGCCTTCGCCCGCCTGCAGGCAGGGCCCGTCCTGCCGAAGGGGCTTTAGGGCGAAGCGCGGCCGCTTGAGGCCGGCGAGGCGGAGCAGAGAAGCAATGGTCGCTGCAACGAAGAAGCAGAAGAAGGAACCCGACAATGTGATGGCCACGGTCGAAGAGGCCATCGAGGAGTTCCGCGCCGGCCGCATGGTGATCATCTGCGACGACGAGGACCGCGAGAACGAGGGCGACCTCGCCATGCCGGCCCAGTTCGTGACGCCGGAGCACATCAACTTCATGGCCACGCACGCCCGCGGCCTGATCTGCATCTCGCTCACCGCCGCGCGCGTAGCCGAGCTCGGCATCCCGATGAACCAGGGCGAGAACACGGAGCACTTCGGCACCCCCTTCACCGTCCCCGTAGACGCGCGTTACGGCGTCACCAGCGGCGTCTCCGCGCCCGACCGCGCCCGCACCGTGAAGGTCCTCCTCGACCCGAACACCACGAAGGACGACCTGGTGATGCCCGGCCACCTCTTTCCCCTGCGCGCCCGCGACGGCGGCGTGTTGGTCCGCGCCGGCCAGACCGAGGCCGTGGTCGACCTCTGTAAGCTCGCCGGCCTGTACCCGGCCGGGATGCTGTGCGAGATCATGCGCGCCGATGGCGAGATGGCGCGCCTGCCAGACCACAAAAAGTTCGCCCAGAAGCATGGCCTCAAGATCATCACGGTCGAACAGCTCATCGCCTACCGCCTCAGGCACGACAAGCTAGTGCAACGGGTAGCCGAGACCAGCCTGCCGACGCGCTTCGGCACCTTCAGGGCCCTGGCCTACAGGAGCGTAATCGACCCGGACGAGCACGTCGCGCTGGTAATGGGCGACATCACCACTCCGGAACCGGTGCTGGTGCGCATGCACAGCCAGTGCGTCACCGGCGACGTCTTCGGCAGCATGCGCTGCGATTGCGGCGAGCAGCTGAGCCGCGCGATGGAGATGATCGCCCAGGAGGGCCGGGGCGTGGTGGTGTACATGCGTCAGGAAGGCCGCGGCATCGGCTTCCACAACAAGCTCATGGCCTACCAGCTCCAGGACGGTGGCCTCGACACAGTGGAAGCCAACGAGGCGCTCGGCTTCGCCGCGGACCGGCGCGACTACGGGATCGGCATGCAGATCCTGGTCGACCTCGGCCTTCGCGACATCCGATTCCTGACCAACAACCCCCGCAAGCGCGCCGGCCTGGAGGGTTACGGCCTGCGCATGGTGGAGCGCGTGCCGATCATCGTCGAGCCCAACGAGCACAACGCGCGCTACCTCCAGACCAAGGCCGAAAAGATGGGGCACCTTTTCAACGATGACCCCATGAACATCGTCTAGGCCCTCTCGGAGCCCGACGGCTCCTCCTGGAGTCGCTTCCCACTCTGCCGGATCCGTAAGCCGCGCCTGCAGTCCTTCCGAACGGCGGCCGATCTCGGCCACGAGCAGCAGCTCCGAGGCAAACGCCGTGCGAAGGAAGCTCAAGGCAGCCGCCCTACGGCCGCGGCCGCAGTGCGCGCTTGAATTGCTTGCCGAGCCCCGACTGCTGGTGCTGGTAGGAGGAGCCGGCCCCCGTGCCGTAGAGCTTGTCCGGCTCCGCCAGGAGCCGTTCGTAGATCAGGCGGCCGATGCGCTGGCCGTCTCGCAGGAGGTACGGGATCTCGTGCGTCCGCACCTCGAGGATCGCCCGCGTCCCCTGCACCTCGCCGAACCCGAAGCCGGGGTCGAAGAAGCCGGCATAGTGGACGCGGAACTCGCCCACGGAAGGGTCGTAGGGCACCATCTCCGCCGCGTAATTCGGCGGCACTCGGACCCGTTCCTTTGACCCCAGGATGTAGAACTCCTGCGGCGAGAGTATGATTTGCCGCTGCTCCGTGCGGAACAGCGGCTCCCAGTACTCCGCCGGCTCGTAGTAGTCGACCTTCTCGACGTCGATGACCGGCGCGTGCCGCCGCGCCCGCCAGCCGATGAGGCCGTCGTCGCCCGGCCCCTTTAGATCGACCGAAAACCAGAGCCCGCTGTGCACTGATGCCGGGATGGGCTCGCCGTTCTCGTCGAACACCAGGGCGCGCTCTTCGCGCGCCGCCTTGTGGCTCGTATCCCGCTGCGCCGGCACGCCGCGCAGGAAGCGCATCTGGTTCAGCCGCGTGCCCGTCCGCACCCGGACGCTGAACGTCTTTGGCGCCACCTCCACGTACAGCGGGCCCTTGTACCCCTTCGGCACCCGGTCGAACTGCTCCGCGTAGTCGACTATGAGGCGCGTAAACACGTCCAGCCGCCCCGTGGTGCTCTTCGGGTTCGCCTTCGCGATCAGGTGCTGCGGGAGCGCCAAGCCCTCCAGGAGGGGGATGACGTAGACGGCGCCGGTCTGCAGCACCGCACCCTGGCTCAGGTCAAGCGTATCGAGCGTGAGCTCCGGCAAGACCTCCCCTACCCGTTGCCTCGGCCCCGGGAGGAAGCTGGCCCTCACCTGGTGCGCGACCGGGCCCAGGCGCAGGTCCGCGCTCGCCGGCTGCAACTGCCCCGGCTCGATCGGCGGGTCAGCGTGCAAGTGGCCCTGCTCCACCAGGGCCGCGATGTCCTGATGGGGCAGCACCCCCTGCCGGTAGGTGCGCAGGTCGCGGTCGAGCTCGGGGAAGAGGCTGAGCGCCGCGGACGAGGCCATTTGCCGCGAGTCTAACTGAAGCGCCGGGGAGAGACGAGGTTCAGCGTTCGTGTATAATTGTTGACGAAGTCGGTAAACATTTATGCTTTGTCAACAATTCCCACGAGGCCGTGCGTGAAAGTCTCCATGAAGGGCGACTACGGCGTGCGTGCGCTCATCGAACTCGCCCGTCACTTCGGTGAGGGCCCGGTGCAGAGCGCCCTCATCGCCGCCCGCCAGTCCATCCCGGAGCCCTACCTGGACCAGCTCCTGACCTCGCTCCGGCGCGCCGGCATCATCCGCAGCGTGCGTGGGCCTCAAGGCGGCCATGCCCTCATCCGCGACCCACACGACCTCAAGCTCAGCGAGGCCGTAATTGCCCTCGAAGGCTCCCTGGCCCCGATCTCATGCCTGGACGACCCGGCGGGCTGCCCGAAGTCGACGCACTGCTCCCTGCATGACGTCTGGGACGAGGTCCACCGTGCGACAATGCAGATCCTGGACCGTATCACCATCGCCGACCTGGCAGAAAAGGAAAAGGAGCGCGAAGCGGGCATTCCCCGCTACGCAATCTAGGCCCTGATGCTCATGCTCGAATGTGAGGAGGTTAGGTAGTTCGCTTGATCAGGACAGGAGAGCGCATCGCGGACAGCGTGCTGGACCTGGTGGGGAACACCCCTCTGGTCAGGCTGGACCGCGTTCGCCCGGCTGGCTACGCCGAGATCCTCGGCAAGATGGAGTCTCTCAACCCCGCCGGCAGCGTCAAGGACCGCATCGCGCTGTCCATGATCGAGGATGCAGAGCAGCGCGGCCTGATCAAACCCGGGGACACGATCGTCGAACCGACGAGCGGTAATACGGGCATCGGGCTGGCCATGGTGTGCGCCGTGAAGGGCTACCGCCTCATCCTCACGATGCCGGACGACATGAGCACCGAGCGGCGCAAGCTGCTGCAGCGCTACGGCGCTCAGCTCATGCTCACGCCGGCGATCGAAGGCATGACCGGCGCCGTCTTTCAGGCAGAGGAGTTGGTCCGCAAGAACAAGGGCTACTTCATGCCCCAGCAGTTCCAGAACCCGGCCAACCCGGAGGTCCACCGCCGCACCACGGCCCAGGAAATCCTGCGTGACACCGACGGCCGGCTTGACGCCTTCGTCGCGGGCGTCGGCACCGGCGGCACTATCACGGGCGTCGGCGAGGTCCTGAAGCGCGCGCTGCCGGACCTGCTGGTGGTGGCCGTCGAGCCAGCGCGCTCGCAGGTGCTCGGCGGCGGCAAGGCTGGCCTGCACGCCATCCAGGGCATCGGCGCCAGCTTCGTACCGGGCGTCCTCAACCGCGACATCTACGACCAACTCATCGCCGTCAAGGACGAGGACGCGATCGACACAGCGAGGAAGCTGACGCGTACCGAGGGGCTCCTCGTCGGCATTTCCGCGGGCGCCAACGTCTGGGCATCGCTCCAAGTCGCCAAACGCCTCGGCGAAGGCAAGCGTGTAGTGACAGTGCTCCCCGACACCGGCGAGCGCTACCTCAGCGTGAACATGTGATGAAGGCACACACCCTCCCGCCCAGGCGTGGGCCAGCGGTTTGCATCTGTAGTAAGGGTTAAAGCCCGCCGCTTCAGCGCCGATGTGGATTTGAAGCTGCGGGTTTTAGCCCGCAGTATTGAATGGATATCCGCCGCGGTAACGGATACAGCGCCCCCGGCCCGGGAGGAGACGGGGCCAGCAAGAGCACTACCGCGGCGGCGGAGAGAGCAGCGATGCCGGTGAACGTATATATCCCGACTCCGTTCAGGTCTTTCACAGGCAACCGCACGAATGTCGAGATCGAGGCGGCGACGGTGGCCGACCTGCTCGCGCGCATGGACGAGAAGTACCCGGGCTTCCGCAACCTTTGCAGCGACGAGCACGGCGGCATCCCGCGGCACATCAACATTTACGTGAATAACAAGGAGATCAGCACCCTTGACGGCCCCGACACCCGCCTCGCCGACGGGGACCAGGTGGCGGTCATACCAGCACTCGCGGGAGGTAATACGAGATGACGGACGACAACCGGGCACGCGACTCCCTTGCCCTCACGCCCGAGCGCGTCACCCGCTACTCGCGGCACATCATCATGAACCAGGTCGGGAGCATCGGTCAGCGCAAGATCTTCGACTCGAAGGTGCTGATCATCGGCGCCGGCGGGCTCGGTTCCCCCGTCGCCCTCTACCTGGCGCTGGCCGGCGTCGGCACCATCGGCATCGTGGACTTCGATGTCGTCGACCTGTCGAACCTGCAGCGCCAGATCCTGCACCAGAACGACGACATCGGAAAGCCGAAGGTGCAGTCGGCGAAGGAGACGCTGAACGCCTACAACCCGGACGTCAACGTCATCACGCATGGGGTGCCGCTGACCTCGGACAACGCCCTGGAGATCATTGGCCAGTACGACATCGTCGTGAACGGCGCCGACAACTTCGCCGTCCGCTATCTGGTGAACGACGCCTGCGTGTTCCTCAAGAAGCCGCTGGTCGACGGGTCGATCCTGCTCTTTGACGGCCAGGCGACCGTGTACTTGCCTGGCAAGGGTTGCTACCGCTGCCTCTACCCTGCCCCGCCGCCGCCGGGGATGGTGCCGTCCTGCGCCGAGGCCGGTGTGCTCGGCGCCCTCTGCGGCACCATCGGCTCGATCCAGGCTACGGAAGTCCTTAAGCTGATCCTCGGGATCGGGGACTCGCTGAACGGCCGCCTGCTCCTCTACGACGCCCTCGCCATGGAGGTGCGACAGGTGCGCATTCGGCGCGACCCCAACTGCGTGGTCTGCGGCGACAACCCCACGGTCACCGAGCTCATCGACTACGACGAGTTCTGCGGCACGGCGCCGGTGCACATCGAGCTCCCTGAGAGCGAGCAGAGGGCCAAAGAGAGCGCCAACGCAGCAACGATTGCCTAGGAGGAGCCTACCGCTTGACTGTCGAGGTAAAGGTCACGTCCGTGCTCCAGCGAATCGTCGGCGCCAAGTCCGTGGAGGGTGAGGGCAAGACGGTCGGCGAGCTGCTGGACAGCATCGAGAGGCGCTACCCGGGCTTCAAGAGCCAGATCACCCAGCCCGATGGCTCCCTCCACCGCTTCGTCAACATCTACATCAACGACGAGGACATTCGTTTCCTCCAGTCCCTCGAGACACCCGTGAAGGATGGAGACGTACTCTCCATCCTTCCCGCGCTGGCGGGCGGATAGGACATGGATTTGGGCTTTAGAGCCGGGGCCGTGGACGCGCGAGTCAGAGATGCCAACCCGCGCCCGCGCCCTATCGTCCAGATCCCAACCCCCCACCCATGACCCTCTACCGCTCCCTCCTGGACGCCGTCGGTAACACGCCCCTGGTCGAGTTGCCGAACCTCAGCCCGTCCGCCGACGTGCGCTTCTTCGCGAAGCTCGAAGGCTACAACCCTACCGGCAGCGTCAAGGACCGCATCGCAAAGTTCATGGTCGAACAGGCGGAGAGAGATGGAATCCTGAAGCCGGGCCAGAAGCTGCTCGAGCCAACCAGCGGCAACACCGGCATCTCGCTCGCCTTCGTCGCCAAGCTCAAGGGCTACAAGCTCACCGTCGTTTTGCCCGACAACGCCGGCGACGAACGCACCAACCTCCTGCGCTCCTACGGCGCCGAGATCATCTACTCGCCCGGCCTCAAGGGCACCAACGGCTCCATCGAGGTCGCCCGGGAAATCGCCGCCAGGGACCCGAGCTACGTGATGCTCTACCAGTACGGCAACCAGGCGAATCCCCGCGCCCACTACGAGACGACCGGCCCCGAGATCCTGCGCGACCTCCCCGAGGTCGACGTCTTCATCGCCGGCCTCGGCACGGGCGGCACCCTCACCGGCACCGGGCGCTATCTCAAGGACATGAAGCCCTCGGTGAAGGTAATCGCCGCCGCCCCCCATCCCGGCGACCTCGTGCAGGGCCTGCGCAGCCTGGAGGAAGGCTTCATCCCGCCCGTCTTCGACCCAACCGTCCTTGACGGCCGCATCGTAGTCGACTCCCGCAACTCGTTCGCCGCCACCAAGGAGCTATTGGAGAAGGAAGGCATCTTCGCCGGCATCTCCTCCGGCGCCGTCCTCCGCGTCGCCCAGCGCTACGCCACGCGCCTCGAGCGCGGCAACATCGTCATGCTCATGGCCGACGGCGGCTGGAAGTACCTCTCCACGAACCTCTGGACGACCGACTACTCAGACCTCCCCGCCGATATCGACTCGAAGGTCTGGTGGTGACGCCTCGCGCCCGGCCCCTAGCCTGAGCCCTGGCGCCCCGGGCTGTCGCATTGGCGCGGCTTGGAACCCCAGGGGTCGGTCCGCTGAGGTTGCTAGGCGGACAGCGTGATTACCACCAACCCCACCGCCAGCAACCCCACGCCGACCACCTCCAGCCCCGTCAGACGCTCTCGAAAGAATCGCCGCGCCACCGCCAGGCTGAACAGCAGCTCCACCAGCCCTAGCGTCCGCACGTGCGCCACCGGCTCGATCGCCATCGCCGTAAACCATCCCGCCGAAGCCGCCGTCCCCATGAACCCCGCGAACGCAGATGTCCTCCACTCGCGCGCCAGGGCCACGAGCACAGGCAGATTGCGCAGCAGAAGCCAGCCGCCGAGTAGCAGCACCTGTACGGTCTGCGCCCAGAGCAACGTGTACGCTGCCGCCAGCGCGTACGGCGCATCCAGTTCCAGCGCCGCGCCCCGGTAGCCGACCGCGGCCAGCGCGAACCCGGCCCCCGAGGCAAACCCGAGCAGGGCCGGGCGGCTCGCCCAACCCGTCACGAACGAGGCCAAGGGCCGCGACGGCTCCACCGGCGATAGCATCAGCACGCCCAGCGTTGCCAGCCCTACCGCCACCACCGTCGCCAGCGTCACCGGGTCCGCGAGGAACACGGCCGCGAACACCGTCACCTGAACCAGCTCCGTCTTCGAGTAAGCCACGCCCAGCCCGAAATTGCGGTCGGCCATCACCCTCAGGAGCAGCGCCGTGGCCACGATCTGGCAGGCGCCGCCCTCGACCACCCAGGCCACGAAGGCAGGACTGACGCCCGGTACGCTCGCCTCGCGGAGCATGAGGACCACGAGGAACCAGATCGCCGCGAAGGGGAGGCCGTACAGGAACCTGACGAGCGTCGCCCCCAGCGTGCCCACCTGGCCGACCAGGTGCCGCTGGGCGGCGTTCCGCAGCGTCTGGGCGAAACCCGCCCACACGGTCAGAGGTATCCAGAGCCACTCCGGCGCCAAGCGGACTGCCTTCCCAGAGCGACCGCCGGCCCGGCGGACATGATGTTGTGCCTCAGGCTACGCAAAGGCGCAAGCGCGCGGCAAGCGTCTCTGCGCCAGGCTTCCCCCTACCCCGCCTCGAGGCCAAGCGCGGGCCGTCACCCACCCTTAACGCATCGCGCCGATCCTGCGGCGTAGCCGTCAGCGGCCATCACTTAGGCTCGAAGCGTGGTCCGCATCCTCCATCGCCAGGCCCAGGGCCGGCGCCGGCCGCGTGTTGGCGTGGCCCTCGGCGCCGGCGGCAGCAAGGGCTTCGCCCACGTCGGCGTCCTCCGCGTCCTGCGCGACAATGGCATACCAGTCGACGTTGTGAGCGGCACGAGCATCGGCTCGATCATCGCCGCCCTCTACGCCGCCGGGTTCGACCTCGAACACATCCAGGAAGGCATGCGTGGCGCCGACCGCCACGTCCGCCGCTGGCGCATCTCCCGGGCCGCCGTCTGGAGCGACCGCGGCCTGCGGGAGCTCCTGGAGCAGGCCGGCGCCGAACTGCGCTTCGAAGACCTGTGGCTGCCGTTTGCCGCCGTCGCCACGGACCTGACGAAAGGCGCCTGCGTAACCCTCACGAGCGGCCCGCTCTGGCTCGCCGTCCAGGCGTCATGCGCCATCCCCGGCGTCTTCCCGCCGGTGCAGATCGACGGCAGTTACCTCATGGACGGCGGCATCTCCTGTCCCGTCCCCGTCGACGCCGCCCGTTCGCTCGGCGCCGACTTCGTTATCGCCGTCGACCTCAGCGAGGCTCCAGCTGAGGACGAGCCCGGGCCTCTTCCCTGGCCCCTGCGCGGTGGCAGGCCTCATGTCATGAGCGTGCTCGGCCGCGTCCGTGAAATTCAGCGTTGGCAGCTTCATCGCTATTCCCTGCGCGCCGCCAACGTTGTCATCCGACCAGGCCTCGGCCGTTGGCACTGGCGCGACTTCAGCCGCCACGCCGACTCCTACGCCATCGCCGGCGAGCAGGCCGCCCTAAAGGCCCTGCCCTCCATCCTCGAACTCCTGCGCTCCGGTATCCCTCTGATGGCCGCGGGCAGCCGCCCCGCCCTCCAGCCCGCCTGATCGTCACGTCCGCCATCATTCCCTGGCACCGGTCGCGCCTTGCTCTTCGATACCCCGTCACTGCGCAGCCCGCCCGTCCCGTCCTCCAGCAGAAGAGGGCGCCGGTATCCTTCGAGTGGCCCGCGGGAAGGTGCTGCGGCGGACCCTTCGACCGGCTCAGCGGTCCAGCAAGGCCTGCGCTGCCGAGCGCGGGTCTATCTTCCGCTCGTAGACGCTTTCCGCCGCCGCTTCCAGGTCCTTTCCCGCGCGCTCGACAGCCCTCTCCTCGATGAGCTGACGCATCGCCGTCAGCAGCTGCCGTTTCGCCCGCTCCCGGAGCCGCTCCTCGAGGACGCCGGACGACTCCAGCCACCCGCGGTGCTCCTCGATCGCCTGCAGCAGATCGACCACTCCCTCGCCGCGGCTGGCGACCGTGCGACACACCGGCGCCGGCCGCACGCCGGGCGCCAGGTAGCCCGCCAGCGATTCCAGGTGCATCACCGTCGCGTTAGCCCCCTGCAGGTCGGCCTTATTCACTACGAAAATGTCCGCGATCTCCACGATCCCGGCCTTCATCGCCTGGATGTCGTCGCCAGAGGATGGCGGAAACACCACCAGGGTCGTCAGCGCCGCGGCCGCTACGTCCACCTCGTCCTGTCCGGCTCCCACCGTCTCGATGATGATCACGCCCTTGCCAGCGGCGTCGAGGACGGCCACCACCTCCTGGGTCGCCGGCGCCAGGCCCCCCATCGCGCCCCTGCTGGCCATGCTGCGCACGAATACGCCGGGGTCGCCGGAGAGGTCCTGCATGCGGATGCGGTCGCCCAGGATCGCGCCGCGGGTGAACGGGCTGGTCGGGTCGACGGCGACAATGCCGACTGTCTGTCCGCGCTTCCTGTACTCGCGCGCAAGCGCCGACGTCAGGGTGCTCTTGCCGGAACCGGGAGGCCCGGTGATACCGATCGTGTGCGCGCGTCCCGTGCTGGGATAAAGGAGGCGCATCGCCTCGCGGCCGCCGGGCGTGTCGTTCTCGACCATCGAGAGCACGCGCGCCAGCGCGCGGCGGTCGCCTGCGAGCAGGCGCTCGACCAGGCCGCGAACGGCGCTTTCGTCAGGCAAGAGCCTTGACGTTGTGGCGGACGAACTCGATCATCTCGCGCGTGTCCGAGCCCGGCCCGTAGATAGCCTTGAACCCCAGCGCCTTCAGGGCAGGGATGTCGTCGTCCGGGATGATGCCGCCCGCGATTAGCAGCACGTCGTCGGGCGAGATCCCGCGTTCCCTCAGGGCGTTCACCACCCGCGGGAACAACTCCATGTGCGCCCCCGAGAGGATCGAGAGCCCGATGACGTCGACGTCCTCCTGGAGCGCCGCCTCGGCGATCATCTCCGGGGTCTGCCGTATCCCCGTGTATATGACCTCCATGCCCGCATCGCGGAACGCCCGCGCGATGATCTTCGCCCCCCGGTCGTGACCGTCGAGACCGGGCTTCGCCACCAGCACTCGGATGGGCCTGTCAGGCATCTCTCTTCTCCACCAGCCTTATCGGCACGCCATGACTCGAGGCGGGGTCTATTCTGATCTCGCGCCGGCCGCCCTCACCGAGCTCAACGCCGGACACGTCTACGCCCTTTGCGCGCAGGCCGGCCATCGTCTCGACGACGTCGTCGACCTCGACCACCAGTTCGTACATCCCGTCGCCGCGCGAGGCGACCAACTCGGCTGCCTGCCGTCCCGCTGCCGGCGAAAGGAACCGCAGCAGCACGCCACCGACCGTCGCCTGGCCCTCGCCGGCGCCCAGGTCCAACCTCACGCCGGACGCCTTTGCCCAGGCGGCCGCGGCGCCCTCGAGGTCGCCCGTAAGGATGCTCAGCTCCACCAGCCTCTTCGTCACTTGTCCTCCACGAACAGGAGCTTTGCGCCGCAGACGGACGTGGCAACACCCTCGAAGCCGCCGAGCGAAGCCCGCGCCGTCGCCAGGCCCGCTCCCGCGAGCCTTTGCGCCGCTTTCTGCAGGTCGGCGACGCCAAGCACCGCCGCTTCCCAGCAGTCGGGCTGTCCCTCCGCGGCCGTCCTGCACTCTCCTGCCTGAAGAAGAAGATACGCGTTGCCAAGACTGAAGCGCCACCAGTCCGGCGCCGCCTCCTCCCCCAGCCCAAAGACCTCCCGCCACATTCTCCTGGCGCCCTCGGGTTCGGACGACAACGCCACGACTGCGGCCACCTTCGAGACCGCGGCGGCCGTATCCGCGGCCGGCGCCGCGGGCGGCAGCGCCGACGGTGGTGAGCGGTGCTCGATGAAGAAGCAGCGCGTCCCCCGCGTGGCCTCCGGCGGGATGCGCGCGTTTACCCATTCCCGCGTCGCCCCGCTGTCAAGGTCCACCCCGCTGCCCGGCAGCGGCTCCTCGACCGCCAGGCCCCTCCCTCGCGCCCGGCTCACCTCGCCGGACACGTCCGCGGTCTGCAGGGCGACCGAGAACAAGCCCTCCCCGCGCTCCTTGAGGAACCTCCCCAGCGACCCCGTCCAGGCCTGCGACTGCGCAGTCTCGCTCGCGCCGGCGTCCGGCGCCAGCAGCTCGACATAGGCGTTCTCCAGCCGGAAGAGCACGTTCGCCGTCCCATACGAAGGGTGGCGTCCCCGCCAGGACGGGCGGCGCCCCAGGGCCGCGCCCAGCGCCGCGGCGCTTGCCTGCAGGTCGGCCACAGCGATGATCACGTGGTCCAGGAGAAGGGGCATCTCGAAGCCGGCGGCCTAATCCGCCATCTCCACTAGCTCCACCAGCACCCCCGCGTGCGCCCGCGGGTGCATGAAGCAGATGAGCCCTGCCAGCCCGTAGCGCGGCTCCGTGTCCAGCAGCTCCACGCCTCGCGCCTTGAGCTCCGCCATCTCCGACCGGATGTCCGGGGTCGTGAAGCAGACATGGTGCAGCCCTTCGCCGCGACGGGCCAGGTAGCGCCCGACGCCGCTCTCCTCCGACAGCGGCTCCAGCAGCTCGATCTCCACGTTGTCCATCGAGAGCAGGGCCGCCTTTACTCCCTGCTCCTCCACGGTCTCGACCTTGTCCAGGTGCAAACCCAGCTTGTCTTGGTAGAACCGGATGCCCGCGTCGAGGTCGTGCAGCACGAGCGCAATGTGGTGAATCCGTCCGATGCTCATCCCGCCTCGCTTCCAAAGACCGCGAACGCTTTGCCTGAGTCTACCCACGCCGCCGCCACTCTGGCCAGTGCTCGCCGTCTGCAGCCACGCTCTCCCTCTTGCTCCTGCTCCCTGTTCTCTGGCCTCCGCAGTCGGTACTCTGCACTACAGGATGCAGGTTATCCCCGAAGACCTCGACGGCTCCGGCCTCTCGATCGCTGTCGTCGTATCGCGCTTCAACACGCTCGTCACGGAGCGCCTCCTGGCCGGCGCGCTCGAGGCGCTGGCCGAATGCCGCGTCCCCGAGGCCGGGACCGTCATCGCCTGGGTGCCTGGATCGTTCGAACTCGCCTACGCTGCCCGTCAGCTCGCCCTCAGCGGCCGCTTCGATGCCGTCATTTGCCTCGGCTGCGTCATCAAAGGAGAGACCGACCACAACGAGTACATCAACCGCGAGGCCGCCCGCGGTATCGCCCAGGTCGGCGAGGACACCGGCGTGCCCGCCATCTTCGGCGTCATCACTCCGAACAACCTGGAGCAGGCCCTCGCCCGCGTGCCGGAGGGCCCCGCCAATAAGGGCTACGAGGTCGCGCTCAGCGCCGTGGTCATGGGCAACCTGCGACGCAGCCTCCGGCGCGCAGGCCTGGCCCGCTAGGGCCGATCAGCCGTCGTCAGGCCCGAAAGTAGGACCGGCTAAGCGCAAGGGACGGCTCCGGCTCGCGACCGCGCAGCAGCCCGGTGCGCCTCCCCTAAGAGCCCCTAAGAAAATCAGGGTTCCCCTAGGGGAAACGTAGGGGATTCCCCTATGTATGGCCTCCCTTAAGGGCCCATATCCTCATGCCGTCATGGAACGACACGACCCCGCCGAAGACGCCCGCTGCACTCACCGCTGGGTCCTCGGTCAGCCACACCAGGGCATTGTGCCCGGGCGCTGCCGTTTCTGCGGCGCCGAGCGCGAACACCCCGCCGTCCTGGATGACTACGACCGCTTCTACCCTTCGGCTGAGCTCAGGGCTGGCGGGGCCTTCAGTTCCATGATTAGCGAGGACTTGCTGGGAACGGGCGTGGGCGGAGCGCGCCCGTTCCCGCCAGTCACCGAATCTCGCTTGCTGGCCGATTCGGAATCGTGATATACAGCGAACTGCGCGAACAGGCGTTCCGCAGCTCGGGCCAGCCCTGAGCCCCGCAGGAAGGAACCTCCAGGGAGGAGACATGAACCGCATCCCCGCCGCATCCACTCCCACCGCGTCCCCCGGCGACCCCGCCACCTTCAGGCAAGCCCAGGGTCCGGCCTGGAATCAGGCCAGCGCAGGCACGGCGCCCATCCGCGTCCTCATCGTCGATGACCACGCCGTACTCAGGCAGGCCCTGCGCTACCTCCTCGAGGCCCAGGCCGGTGTCGTCGTCGTCGGTGACGCCGCCAACGGCCGCGACGCCGTCGAGATGGCCGAGAAGCTCCAGCCGGACGTCGTCCTCATGGACGCCGTCATGCCCGGCCTCAACGGCATCGAGGCCACGCGCCAGATCCGGCGCCGTCTGCCCAAGACCAAGGTCCTCATCCTCACTGGCTACATGGAGGACGAGCAGATCTCCGGCGCCCTCAAGGCCGGCGCTTCCGGCTACGTCGTCAAGAAGTCCGATGTCGACGAACTCCTGCTCGGCATCCAGGCCGTGCACCGTGGCAACCCTTATTTCAGCTCCAGCATTGGCGACGGCGACCTCACGGACTACCTCTGGCAGCTCCGCAGCAACGACGGCCGGGTCGGCTACGACCTCCTCACCAGCCGCGAGCGGGAGGTCCTGCAGCTGATCGCCGAAGGGCACTCCAACCAGCAGATCGCGAAGGCCCTGTTCATAAGCGTCAAGACGGTCGAGGCCCACCGCGCGCACATCATGAGCAAGCTCCACGCCCGCAACCGCACGGACCTCATCCGTTACGCGCTGAAGAAGGGCATCGTCGGCTTCGACCACGTGCCGGTGGAGGCCTCAGCGGACTAGCCGCCCTGGCCGCCTTCAGGCACCCGGCGAGGACATAGCCGCGGCGGTAAGCCCGCGGACCACGGAGACAGACAATGAAATCGGTATCGCCGCGTCCTTCGCGGAAGGACGGAGGCCTTGGCTCCTTCTACCTTTCGCGCCTCGAACGCCTCATCCGCCTGCGCAAGGACTTCGAAGACCACCTCAACGACCTTGGCGTCGACATCCTCGACCGCTCGATCTACGCCACCTTCCGCGACTGCGTGGACGCCGGCGCGGCGGACAGCGCCCGGGCACTCATGGCCACGCTGCCCGGCCAGGGACTCCAGTGGCAGACACCCCGATGAAGACCATTCTCGTTGTGGACGACGAGCCCGTGATACGCTCGCTGGCCAGCGCCTCCCTCGAGCGGGACGGCTGGCGCGTGGTGCCGGCGGCCGACGCCGCCTCGGCCCTGGCCGAGATTGAGCGCGCCCCGCCCGACCTCATCTTCCTGGACCTCGGCCTGCCGGGGATGGCCGGCGAGGACCTTGCCCGCCGGTTGCGCGCCGACCGGCGCACCGCCTCCATCCCCATTGTCTACCTCACCGGCCGCCGGCTGGAGGCCGCGGACGAGGCGGACGCGGTCCTTACCAAGCCCTTCACGCCGGCCGCCTTGCGCGCCTTCGCCGCTAACTGGCTCTGAGCCTCGGAGCAGAGGATTTCCTCCATCCAGACACTACTCTGGCGCCGATTCTTGCCGACTATTTAGCAGAGGCAAGACGCCAGGGCCGTCTCCGGCCCGTTTCTGCTTGAGGAAGGTCGGAAAATGCTCATCCTGACGCGCAAGATCGACCAATCGATCATCATCCAGGGCAACATCACCGTCATGGTGCTTGGCGTCGAACGCGACAGGGTGAAGCTCGGCATCGCCGCCCCCGACGACGTAACCGTGCTCCGAGAGGAGCTGGTCGATGCGGAGAACGCCCCTCAACCCCTCCGGCCCCGCCTGGTCGCCCGTTCCGCTCCTGCCGCCGTCGGCAACCTCGCCCTCAAGCCCCAGCCCAAGCGCCGCTAAGCGGCCGCCTTCAACATCGGGAGAAGCCGGACCCGCGTCCGGCGTCTTTTTGCCTTCCTCAGGACTGCTGGCTCGCCTTGCGCATCTCCGCCAGCATCGTCTCTTCACCCGGGGCGCTCGCGCTCAGGAGCGCCGCCAGGTCCCTCTTCGTCCGCACCAGCGCCTCGAAGGCCTCGAGCGGCCGCGACCCTCTCATGAATGCCATGTCGTGCTGCGCCGCAGCCAGAGAGGCGTAGCTCTCGGCCTCGTCGGCAAGAGACCACAGCCGGCTCGCGATGTCCTCATAGGCGCGGGAGAGGCTCGTGTAAGCTTCCGCCTCGCGCCGGCCCGCCTCCTCCAGAGAGTCCAGGGCCAGGGTGTGCACTCGCAGCAGTTCCGACATCGCCGCGGCCACCGCCCCGATCTGTCGCGGCAGCGCCGAGTGCGCTGCGAGGCCGGCGCCGCAGGTCTGCGCTTGCATGCCTTCCACCTCCGGGACTTTCCCCGAAGGTAGCATGCGGCCGCCATGCCGGCCACCGCCGGCGCGACTCAGCCGACGACCCGCAGCTGCGGCATGGGGGCCGGGGCGGTAAGCCCCCGGCCCTTGAGGACGCGCAGTGCCCCGGTCGGCTCCACGACCTCGACCGGCAGCCCCCGCGCCGCAAGCGAGGCCTCGATAGCCTGCCAGCAGGCGCTCGCCTTGAGCCACAGCGCCGCCTCGGCCTGGCTTCGCGCCAGGCTAGCCGTCGCCTCAAGGAACGCCAGGCACTGCAGCCGCGCCAGTTCGCGCGCCGATGGCGCCGGACAGAGCACCGAGCGGGCCGCGCGCGGCGTAAAGTCGTCATCGTCGGCGATGCGGATCGGGACCGAAGGGTTCAGTTCGTCGATGCAGGCGCGCCGGTCATGGGCGGCAATCGTCGCCTCCTGGCGCCCGATGGCCTCTCCCAGCCCGACCTCCAGGAATCCCTTGCTGTCAGTGAACTCGATGGAAATCGAGACGTAGTCGATGGCGCCCCGCGAGGGGTTCTCGCTCGCGGCCGCCCTTAGGCGCTGAGGCTCGTCCGCGCACAGCCCCAGGACCACAGCCAGACTCTCCATCGTCCGCCAGCGCAGCAACGAGCCCGAAGGGCGCTCGCGCCCCAGGTAGGTCTGCCGGACGTATCGCGGCCTCCACGCGGCCTCGTCCGAGGCAGCAAGGCCCGTCAGCAGCCGGTAGGCGGGATGATAGCGCCGCTCGCTCCAGAGAAACACGGCCTGGCGGGGCTGCCTTGCCGCCAAAAGCGTAGCGATCTGCTGGGCCGAAAAGGGCTGCGGCGCCGCGACTAGGACATGGCGCCCAGCTTCGACGAGCTGCAGCGCCTCCGTAAACAGGTGAGGCATCTCTCCCAGGATCACCGGCGGGCGGCGGTCCGCCCCCGG
>DATLYJ010000115.1 GCA_035574915.1 Dehalococcoidia bacterium
GCGCCTCGTCCCACTCGGCGTACTTCAGTCGCAGCGCCATCTCCTCGGCGCGCGTGCCGGAGCAGACTACAACGTCAAACCTGCCCGCCGCCGCCTCGAAGTCGGCGTCCCAGATCCAGGAGATGTCCCGCCCGTCCGCGATGCGGTCATTGAGGACGAAGAGGACGGTGCGGCGCGAGGGGTCCAGGGTCAGGGTATGGAGCACCTGATTCAGGCCCGCCGGGTTCTTTCCGAGCATCACCTCCACGCGCCGGCCCTCGATCTCGAAGGCCTCCTGGCGGCCGAAAGCGGCGCGGAACCGGGGCAATGTCGCCAATAGCGCCTCTTCGGGCAGGCCCAGCGCCAGTGCCGCCGCAGTTGCTGCAAGCGCGTTGTACACGTTGTACAGCCCGCCTACGGCCATCTCGACCTTCACCCCCCGTTCCGCGGCGCCCAGGGTGAACGCCAGGCTGCGGCCGTCGCGCAGGTCTACTTCGCGCGCCGTGATCTGGGTGGAAGGCCGCATCCGGCCGCATTCCGGACAGCGCCAATGGCCGAGGTGACTGTAAAAAGCGATGCCGTACTCGTAGTCGCCGCCGCAGGTGCAGGTGATGGCGTCGGCGGCGTGCTCCAGGCAGCCGCGGTCGAGGGCCTTGTCGTTCACGCCGAAATAGACAGCACGATGGCGCGATGACTCGGCGAGGGACGCCACGGTAGGGTCGTCCGCGTTAAGCACCAGGGTCATCGTGTGCGCAGTCGCGGCGAGCGCCTCTCGCCAGCGCGCCGCGACAGCCTCGACCTCGCCGTAGCGGTCGAGCTGGTCTCGGAAGAGATTGGTGAAGACGGCCACGCGTGGCCGGAGGGCCTCGATTGCCTGCGGCAGCGCGGCTTCGTCGACCTCGAAGACGCCGATCGTGCGCTTGTCGTCGGCCAGCCCGCCGCCAGGTCCTGCGGCTGAGGCGAGCGTGCCGGCCAGGCCGCGCATGAGGTTCGATCCGCTAGCGTTGGCGAGCGGCCGGAGGCCGGCCGCCCGGGCGACGTCAGCGATCAGGTGGGAGGTCGTGGTCTTGCCGTTCGTGCCGGTGATGACCACCGAGCCCCTGCCGAGGCCGCGGGCCAGTTCGGCCACGAGGTGGGGCTGCAGCGCCAGGCCTACTAGCCCGCCGATGGCAGTGCCGCCGCCTTTGGCCAGGACGCGGCTAGCGGTCGCGGCGGCTTTCGCCGACCAGACGGCGGCGAGCGTACGTGGTGATGGCATGGCGTCAGGGCTGGCCCGCGAAGCGGGGGCGGTTGACCACGCGGCTGGCAATGATCCGCAGCAGCGATTCCTTGCTTACGACGCCGACGACGCGGTCCTCGAGGACGACGGGCAGGTGCCAGACCTCCTCGGCCTCCATTCTCTGCAGGAGCTTCGCGGCGTCGTCGGACGGCGAGGCGGTAGGGGCCAGTTCGGCCCGCACCATCGTCTCCTCGGCGGTCGAGAGGCCGCGCCGTTCGGGAGGGATGGCGTGTAGTTCCTTTTCCGTGACCACGCCCAGCACCTGGTCGTCCTCATTGGCCACGAAGAGCATGAAGCGGCGGCGGCGTCCGCCCCTGTCCCGGAGCATCGCGAGGCTGGCGCGCCGGTCTACGGTCTCCAGGTCGCGGGTCATGAGGTCCTCGGCGCGGTAGCGGGCCAGCGTGTCGAGCGCCTGGGCCTGCACCCAACTCTGGCGGGCCGAGCCCTCGAGGAAGATGCCCAGCACGAGGAACCAGACGCCGCTCCAGGGGTCCATGAAGTCGAACGCCCGCAGCAGGGCCACCGTACCCAGCGCCATCAGCCCGTAACCCAGACCTCGGCCGAGGAGCGTAGCCCAGCGCGTCGCGCCGTAGAAGTTACCGCTGATACCCCAGAGCAGGGAGCGCACCACCCGGCCGCCGTCCATCGGGAAGCCCGGCGCCAGGTTGAAGATGCCGACGATCACGTTCATGAAGAAGAGCCACTCCAGGACCAGCGGGACGGGACGGTCCTCGGCAGAGCCGAGGAGCCACCAGGCGACGAAGAACAGCCCGCCGAGGGCGATGCTCGTGAGCGGGCCGACAATCGCCATCAGAAACTCGTGCAGGGGCCGCTTTGCCTCGGAGGTGATTTGGGCCACACCGCCGAAAATGAACAGCGTGATACCACGGACGGGAATGCCCTGCTTCCGCGCGACCACACTGTGGGCTAGCTCGTGCACCAGGATGGAGGCGAAGAAGACGACACCGCTGGCGAGGGCCATGGCCCAGTGGACCGCCTTGTCGTCCCTGTAACGGGAGCCCTCCGGAATGATCTCGGGGTAGATCTGGAGCGCCAGGATGCTCGTCACGAACGCCAGGGTTATAAACCAGGAAACGTTGACCTGGATCGGGATGCCAAGGACCCGCAAGAGAGGTATGTTGCCGTTCAAGTTCTCCGCCAGTCATTCTCCGCGCGCTAGAGCGGTTCAGGACGCCGGCCGGTCGAGCTCCTGCCTCACATATTACGTTGCCAGCCCGGTGGACTGTCGTGTTGCCTGAGTTACAGATGGCGCAAGGCGCGGCTCGGGCGGGCGGAAGCCGCGCAGGCGGAGCGAGTTCAGCATCACGGAGACGCTGCTGAACGCCATCGCGGCGCCGGCGAGCATCGGGTTCAGGAAGCCGTACTCGCCAAAGATCCACCCCAGGCCTTCGGGTACGCCTCCATCGCTGAACAGCGGGTACAGGATCCCCGCGGCCACGGGAATGAGGGCGACGTTGTAGAAGAACGCCCAGAACAGGTTCTGGCGTATGGTCCGCATCGTCGCCTTGCTCAACGCGATGGCGGTCGAGATGCCGCGCGGGTCGCCGCGCATCAGGGTTATGTCGGAGGCCTCCATCGCGACGTCCGCGCCGGTTCCGATAGCTATGCCGACATCGGCCTGCGCCAGCGCCGGGGCGTCGTTTATGCCGTCGCCGACCATCGCCACGATACGCCCCCCGGCCTGCAACTCGCGCACCTTCTCGACCTTCTGGTCAGGCAGCACCTCGGCGATGACCTCGTCGATGCCCACCTGCCGGGCCACCGCCTCGGCCGTGGCCCGGTTGTCGCCCGTAAGGAGGACGACACGTATGCCGAGCGCATGCAGTGCTGCCACTGCTTCGGCGGCTCCGTGCTTCACCGTATCGGCGACAGCGATCACGGCCGCTACCTCGCCCCCGACCGCCAGGTACATGGTCGTCCGCGCGGCGCGCGTCAGGTCTTCACCCCGCGCGGCTAGAGTGGCAGGCACCTGGATTCCCATCTCCTGCATGAGGCGCAGGTTGCCGAAGAGCACCTGCACGCCCTCGACGGCGGCGCGAATGCCCCGGCCGGACAGGGCCTCGAAGTCCTCGGCGTCCGGCACCTCGATGCTGCGCTCGCGCGAGGCGTTCATGATCGCCTCGGCGAGCGGGTGCTCCGAGCCGCGCTCGACGGCCGCGGCGAGGCGCAGCGCCTCGGCCTCCGTCCAGCCATCCGCGACGACAATGTCGGTGACCCGGGGCGAGCCTTCCGTGATGGTGCCGGTCTTGTCGAGGACCACGGTCTGGATCCTGTGGGCCATTTCCAGCGCGGCGCCGCTTCGGATCAAGACCCCGCTCTCGGCCCCCTTGCCTGTCCCGACCATGATCGCCGTAGGCGTAGCCAGCCCGAGGGCGCAAGGGCAGGCGATGATGAGCACCGCCACGGCATTCAGGGTCGCATAGATGACGGCTCCCTCCGGCCCCACGAGGGACCAGAGCAAGAACGTGAGGGCGGCGATCACCAGCACCGCCGGCACGAAAACCGACGCCACCGCGTCCGCAAGGCGCTGCACCGGTGCCTTCGAGCCCTGGGCCTCTTCGACCAGACGGATGATCTGCGCCAGGGCCGTCTGCTTGCCGACGCGAGTCGCCTCCATGCGGAAGACGCCGAGCTTGTTGATCGTCGCGCCGAAGACGCGGTCCCCCTGGCGTTTCTCGACCGGGATGCTCTCTCCCGTAAGCATCGACTCGTCCACCGACGACCTGCCCTCGATGACGACACCATCGACGGGCACCTTCTCGCCGGGCCGGACGACGACGATATCGCCGACCTCGACCTCGTCGACCGGCACGTCGATCTCCCGGCCCTCGCGGACAACGCGCGCAGTGCGGGCGCGCAGGCCCAGGAGGCGCTTGATGGCGCCGGCGGTGCTGCTCTTCGCCTTCGCCTCCAGCCAGCGGCCGAAGAGGATCAGGGCGATGATGATGACAGCCGCCTCGTAATAGACCGGCGGCCTGTCGCCCAGGACGTGGTCGTGTGCCCGGTGCGCGCTCGCGAAGAGCGACGGCCAGAAGGTGACGATCGCGCTATACACGAAGGCCGCGCTAGTGCCCAGGGCGATCAGGGTGTTCATGTCGGTCGTGCGGTGCTTCAGGTTCCGCCAAGTCAGTTCGTAGAACTGCCAGCCAGCCCAGACCTGAACCGGCAAGGCGAGCAGGAAGAAGCCGTAGAGGACTTCCTGGACCGTGAAGTAGTCCCGCAGGAATTCCATGCCCCACTCTGAGCCGGCGGCCATGAGCAGTGCGCCCGAGACGCCGGAGAGTATCCACTTGCGGCGCAGCTCTGCCTGGTGGCGCGCCTGTTCTGCCGCCTGCCGGTCCTCGATTTCGTCGGTCTGCTCCCGCAGCTCGTAGCCCGCGGCCGCGGCTGCAGCCTTGAGGTCGCGGATGTCGATGGCGCCGGGGAGGAAGGAGACGGCGGCGCGGGCGGTCGAAAAGTTGACG
Source organism: Dehalococcoidia bacterium (assembly GCA_035574915.1). Lineage (NCBI taxonomy): Bacteria > Bacillati > Chloroflexota > Dehalococcoidia > Dehalococcoidia bacterium. The sequence goes on from DATLYJ010000115.1 coordinate 4,744, forward strand.
CTTGCGCCGGTCACGCCCGTCTGTTCGCGCAGGAGCAACTCGATGGCCTTCGCGTCCGCCGGCGATGTCATGCCGCGCACCTCGAAGACCACGCCCTCGCGGCGCGGCTCGTAGCCGGCGCCTTCGATTGCGGCGAGCAGCGCGTCGACTGGGACGTCCGGCTCGAAGGCGACCGTCGCCTTCTCGGAAGCGAGATTCACGGTCGCCTCGGCGACGCCCGGGACCTTCTTCAGGGCGCGCTCGACGCGCGCAACGCAAGAGGCGCAGGTCATGCCGCCAACGCCGATGGTCAGTATCCGGGTCTTGTTCTCAGTTTCGGTTGCCATGGAGCCTCCCGGGCGAGCGCCACGCCTCCCCAAATGCCCTCGGGACGCCGGGCTTGCCCTGCTAGCGGGTTGCGAGCTGGTACAGCTCCAGCAGCTCGCTTATCACCTCGTTTTCGCGGCCGTCCTTGATGCCGTGCACGACGCAGCCGTGCAGGTGGCCTTCGAGGATCATCGCCTCCATCTTTTCGATAGCGCGCCGGACGGCGAAGGTCTGCTTGAGGACGTCGACGCAGTACTTGTCTTCCTCGATCATGCGCCTGATGCCGTTGAGGTGGCCCTCGATGTAGCTGAGGCGCTTGAGCACCTCCTGCTTCGAAGATGTGTCTACGGGCTTCCGGTCGACGCTCTCCAGTGTCATCTCATCGCCTCCTCAGCCGGTCCAGCAGGCCGCGCGCGGGCGCGAACTTCGCCGGCTCGGCGTCGAATCGCTGCTTGCAGGCCGGGGCGCAGAAGTAGAAGGTCTCGTTCCGGTAGAGGCTCGTCGCGGCGGCCCTCGCGGGGTCGATCGTCATGCCGCAGACCACGTCGCGCACCCGCTGGCCGCCCTCCTGTGGTCCAGGCAGGTGGGCGGTCTCGGAACCCTTCGGCCAGGCCATGGCGGTCTCGGCTACCTCGCCCCAGGGCAGGGTCACGCTACCGATGTCCCACTCGTAGTCGATGCCGGCCTCGAGGTAGGGCCGGATGCGCTCTTCGGCCTGCTGGCCGACCCAGAGCTTGCGCCCGCAGCAGCAGGCGCCGGCCTTCGAGAGCGGCTTGTCGGCGCTGTAGATGACGCCGCCGATGCAGCCGCAGGGACACTGGTAGTTGACGTGCGCCCGCCTTGGGCCCGAGCCCATTCGCGTCGTGTA
>DATLYJ010000116.1 GCA_035574915.1 Dehalococcoidia bacterium
AGGTCGCCCAGGGCACCATGTTCACGGCCCCATCCTGCAACTCCTGGTACCTGGGCGCGAACATAGAGGGCAAGCCGCGCATCTTCATGCCCTACGTCGGCGGCGTCGGCCGCTACGCCGCCAGGTGCCGCGAAATCGCCGACAACGGCTACGAGGGCTTCACTCTGGCTTAGGGCCGATGCCGGCCCGGCTCAAATGGCGCCTTCGGCGCGCAGCCTCGCGATCTCGGCGTCCGGGAGCCCGATCTCCCGCAGCCAGCGGTCCGTGTGCTCGCCCAGCCCCGGCGGGGCCCCCCTGGCCCACTCGTCCCCTCCAGCGAAGGCTGAGAGGTGGTACGGCGGCGCGATCACGGGTATGGCCAGCGAGTCGCGGCGCAGGTCTTGCCTCAAGCGCAACGCCTGCGCCTGAGGGTCTTCGAACAGCTGACGCAAGTCCTTGACCGCCTCCGCCGGCACGCCCACGGGTCGCAGCGCAGCCAGGACCTCGGAGACCCGCATGGCCTCGAACTTGGTCGAGATGAGCTTCCCGAGCTCCGCGCGGTTCGCGCTGCGGTCCGCGCCGGTGGCGAAACGCTCGTCCTCGAGCAGCGCTTCCATGCCCAGCGCCTTGCAGAAGCGCTCCCAGATGCCCTGGTTCGCTCCCGCGATCACCACCCAGCCGTCGGCGCAACGATAGCTGTCGTACGGGACGATGGAAGGATGCGCGTTTCCCAGCCGCGGTGGGTTCTCGCCCGTGGCAAGGTACTGGCTGCCGAGATACGAGGTCAACGCCGCCGAAGACTCAAGTAGCGAGGTGTCCACCATCTGGCCCTCGCCCGTGCGGTCGCGGTGGCGCAGCGCCGCCAGGATGCCGTAGGCGGCAAACATGCCGGCAACGAGGTCTGCGATCGGCACGCCAGCGCGCATCGGCCGCCCGTCCGGCTCCCCCGTGAGGTACATGATGCCGGACGCCGCCTGGGCCGCCATGTCCAGCGCTGCCGTGTCCTTGTCTGGCCCCACACGCCCGTAACCGGAGATCGCGCAGTAGATCAGGCGCGGGTTCAGCGGCCGCACCTGCTCGTAGCTGAACCCCAGCCGCTCGATGCTCGCCGCGAGGGAGTTGTGCAGGAACACGTCGCTGCGCTTGATCAGCTCTCGCAGCGCCTCCTTCGCGCCTTCGTGGCGCAGGTTCAACGTCACCGACTGCTTGTTCCGGTTGAAGGCGCAGAAGTAGTACGAAAGCCCGTGCCCTACGCCGTCGGCGGGGTCGCCGAAGCGATATGGCCCGTAGGAGCGGGAGACGTCACCTCCATCCGGCACCTCGATCTTGATCACCTCGGCGCCCATGTCGCCCAGCATCTGCCCGCAATAGGGAGCCGCGATGATCTGGGACATCTCCAGCACTCGAACGCCTGCAAGGGGAAGCTCGGCCATGCCCCCAGCCTAGCGGCGCGAAGCTTTGACCGCTAGACGCCCCGCAGCCACTCAGGCGTGTGCCCGTCCGGGTGGATTCAAGTGGACATAAATCAGACTCTGGCGCTCGAAGCAATGCCTGACCCGGGCGACTTCGCGCGAGTGCGCCTCTTCGCATGCGCTCCGCATGTCCGGCCCGGTCCCCGGTGGCCTCCGGGGCGGCGCCAACGATAGCCTCGCTCAGTGGTCACCCTGGCCCATCGCCCGGACAAGCCCCTCCCGGCGCGCGATTCCCCGCGCCTAGGCCATCGCCCGGGCCGCCGCGCTCACGAACTCGACGCCGACATCCACGGGCACGGTGTCGGTGTTGATGCAGAGGTCATACACCGCGGCGTCGAGCCAGTCGATGTGATAGGCGCGCTTGAAGAGCTCGGCGCGGTCCTTGTCGGACTGCTTGATGGTCGCCATCGCCTGCTCGACGCTCACTCCCTGCTCGGCCGCCAGGCGCTCCGAGCGCCGCCGGAGCGAGCCGAGGATGAGCACCTTGAAGACGCCGGGGCGCTCTCGCAGGATCGCCTGCGCCGCGTGGCCAACGATCACGGCCTCGCCCTTGTCCGCCAGTTCGCGCACCACCCGCTCGATGAACTGCCGGTAGTCGTCCAGCGTCAGGCTTTGCACCGCGGAGACCATCACGGCTGGCGCCGGCTCCAGCACCGCCTCTTCCGCTGTCAGGGCGGGCGCCGTCGAAAGGCGGCGCATGATGCGCTCCAGGAAGCCCGGCACCCGCTCCGCCTGCTGTACGACGTCTGGCGAGACGCCCGCCATCTCGGCCGCCTGGGACGTCACCTCCCAGTCGTAGTAGCGGTACCCGAGCTTCTCGGCCACCGCCCGGGCGATAGCAAACCCGCCGGAACCCAATTGGACGGAGAACGTTACTGTTGCGGCGGTCATCTCTTTGCTCACTTCAGGCGCGGTATTCGTCCAGCAGCACCAGCGCCTCTCCGGTCACGACCTCCTCGCCGGCCTGGTTCACGCAATCCGTCTTCACCGTGACGAAGCGGCGTTCCGGCTGTAGCGCCGTTACCTCGCAGTTCGCCGTTATGGTATCGCCAATCTTCACGGGCCGCTGGAACCGCAGCTGTTGCGACAGGTAAACCACCGTGCAGTGCGGCGCCAGCCTGGTGCCGAGAGCGGCGGAGATGAAGCCCGCGGATAGCATGCCGTGGGCAATGCGCTCCTTGAAGCGCGTCCTGGATGCGTACTCAGGGTCCAGGTGCACGGGGTTGAGGTCCCCGGTGACTTCCGCGAATGCCTGGATGTCCTTCTCGCTCACCGTCTTGCTGAACGACACCCTGTGGCCGACTTTCACCCCGAGGACGTTGTCGCTTTCGCTCATTGCACCTCCCTGCCGCTAACGAGGACGCAGTCCGAAGCCGGCACAGTATAGGGAAGCCCGGCCTACAGTGGAACCGCTCCACGAGCGAAGCGCGGCGAAATCGCCGGGACGCGGCGCAAAGATGGCCAAACCATTCCAAATATTCTTAACTCTTGATTAATATCGCCTTGCTTCAACTGAGCGCGCTCGGCGGCGAATACTCCGCCAGGAGAAGGACTTGAACCAGGCGCCGCCATTGGGGAATCGGACGCGCCTGCTCCTCCAGGGCGGGAGCGCCTCGTTCCGCCTCTCGCCCTTCGAGGGCGTCGTCCTGCTCGCGGTCCTGGCCGCTGCGATGTTCGGCGGTTACAACGCCTACGCTCGCTTAACCGACCTCAATGCTCCGGTAGAGTCGCCGCCAGTCTATTTCGAGGCCCAGCGCACCACTCTCACGAGCACGGTGTCTACAACGGGCACCGTCCAGTCGAGCCAGCAGGTGACCCTGACATTCGGCACGACGGGCAAGATCAAGGAGTTCCTCGTCGGCCTCGGCGCCCAGGTGAAAGCCGGGCAGCCCCTTGCTCGCATCGACGACACGGACCTTCAGCAGGCCGTGCGTTCCGCGCAGAGCAACCTCGATTCCGCCCAGGCGAGGCTCAACGCCGTCCTCGAGGGCCCGAGTACTACCGATATAGCCTCGGCCTTCCAGTCGCTGAACAATGCCCGCGGCCAGCTCGCGACGGCGCAGCAGAATTACGCCGACCTCAAGGCCAAGCCTACCGCTACGGAGCTGGCGACAGCGCAGCAGGGCCTTCTTCAGGCCCAGAACGCCCTCCAGACGGCAAACGACAACCTCCTCAAGGCCCAGAACGATCTCGCGACCGCCCAGGCCGACCTCGCGGCCGCGCAGGCGACCGCCGCCGAACGGCTCAGCCGAGCCCGCGACGACTGGGACGCCGCCAGCGCCGCGCTCAGCGCCTGCACGCCGTCCGCGGGCGTGAGCCTGCCGTCGATGCCGCCCCGGCCTGTGGAGGGCGTACCGCCCTCCACGGCGAGCACGCTGGTAGCCGGGGCCTGCACTTCGCCCGCGGCCGTCACCGCCTACAACCAGGCTGCCACCGCTTACAACACATCCGCCAACTCTTACGCCACCGCGCTCACGAACGTCACGCAGAAGCAGACCGCGCTGCTCAACGCCCAGACGCTACTCAATAGCGGCAACCTGCAGCGCTCCGTCCAGAGCGCGCAACTGGGGCTCCAGGTGGCGCAGCAGAAGCTGATCGACACGCAAGCCGGAGCCAAGCCTTCGGAGCTCGACGCCGCTTTGCGCGCCATCGACACCGCGCAGGCGGCGCTCGACGCCGCCCAGGCCCGCTACGACGACCTCTTCAAGCCGCCAAAGCCCGAGACCGTGCTGCCCCTGCAGGCCAGCGTGGATCAGGCCAAGACCCAGCTCGAGAGCGCCAGGCAGAACCTCGCGGCCGCCACCATCGTCGCTCCTTTCGATGGCGTCATCAGCTCGCTCAGCGGTGAGGTCGGCTCCCAGGTGAGCGCCAACACGCCCGTGTTCATCCTCCTGAACCCGCGCCTGATCCGCATCGACGCCAACGTGGACCAGGCCGACATCTCAAACCTCAAGGTGGGCCAGACGGCGACAGCCACGTTCGACGCGCTGCAGGGACGCTCCTATCAGGCGACCATCACCGCGATTGGCCTTACACCCACGACCCAGCAAGGCGTCGTCACCTACGTCGTCACGTTCGGCGTCGACACATCACGCTTGCCCGAAGGCACGCCGATCCCCGCCCCCGGCATGACCGCATCCCTGACCGTGACCACCGATCGCGTCGAGAACGCCCTCGTCGTCCCCGCGCGCTCGGTGCGCCGAGTCGGCCGCACCTCCATGGTTACGGTAAAGACGGAGCAGGGTGACGAGCAGCGCACCGTCGTCACCGGCACTACGAATGGCACCCTGACGCAGATCGTCAGCGGCCTCACGGACGGCGAGAAGGTCCTCTACAGCACGGGCACAGCGGCCCCGACCCGCACCACTACCGGGACAGGCACCTTCGGTGGCGGCCAGTTCGCCGGCCCGGGCGGCTTCCCAGGCGGCGGCCAACAGCGATGAGGATTCCGGACCCCGGGCCGGGCACAACCAGGCCGAGGACACGCGCGACCGGCAGGCCCGGCTTCCTGCTGCCCGAGTGGCGGCCCCGTCGATGATCCAGCTAATCGACGTCACGAAGACCTACCAGACCGGCGAGCACGCCGTGCACGCGCTCCGCAACGTCAACCTCCACGTTGACGAAGGGGAGTTCGTCGCCATCGTCGGCGCCAGCGGCTCTGGCAAGTCGACGCTGATGAACATCCTCGGCTGCCTGGACCAGCCCACATCGGGCGCTTACTTCCTCGACGGTGTGCGCGTCAGCGACCTTGACGATGATGAGCTTGCCCTGGTGCGCAACCAGGCGATCGGCTTCGTCTTCCAGAGCTACAACCTGCTGCCGCGGATCCCGGCCATCCGCCAGGTTGAGTTGCCCCTGGTCTACCGCGGCGTGAAGGACCGCTTGCCGCTGGCGTTCGAGGCGCTGAAGATCGTCGGTCTCGAAGACCGCATCCTGCACAAGCCCACCGAGCTCTCAGGCGGCGAGCAGCAGCGCGTCGCCATCGCCCGCGCGATCATCACCAGTCCGGCCCTGATCCTGGCCGACGAACCCACCGGCAACCTGGACAGCCGCACCAGCCTCGAGATCATCGGGCTGTTCCAGGCGCTCAACCGGGACCGGGGCATCACGGTAATCTACGTGACCCATGAAGCCGACATTGCCGCCCACGCCGGGCGCATCATCCAGATGCGCGACGGCCAGATCATCTCAGACATCGAGAATGAGAGACCCCTCTGGGCGGAGGACGAACTGAAGGCCCTGCGTGGTGGCAGCGTCCAGCCGCGCCTCGCTGGTGTTGCCGCGTCCCAGGCGCCGGACGACGCCGCCTGGGCGCCCGGCGGCCGGGCTTCGGAGGAAGCATGAGCCTTGCCGATTCCTTCCTCATCGCCTTCGAGGCCCTGGCCGCGAACAAGATGCGCGCGGCCCTGACCATGCTCGGGATCATCATCGGCGTCGGCGCTGTGATCGCGCTGATGGCCGTCGGCCAGGGATCTCAGAAGGCGGTGACCGACCGCATAGCTGGCCTCGGCTCCAACCTCATCTTCATCCGGCCCGGCGCAGTCAACCAGAGCGGCGTCAGGAGCTCTGCCGGGTCTGCTCAGACCCTTACCCTCGAGGACGCCCAGGCCATCGCCGCCGGCGTGAACGGCGTCGTCGCCGCGGCTCCGGAATTCCGCATCCCCTTGCAGATCAGCGCCGGCGGCACGAACACCAATACGCCGGCGCTCGGCGTAACACCGGAGTACGCCGAGGCTCTGAACCTCACGCTGGCCGGCGGCCAGTTCATCACCCAGGACGACGTCGACCGCCGCGCGCGGGTCGTCGTGCTTGGCGCGAGCGTGGCCCAGACTCTGTTCCCGGACTCGGATGGCGTCGGCCAGCAGGTGCGCTTCGGCTTCGGGCGCAACCTCGTGACCGCGACTGTTGTCGGCGTCCTGCAGCGCAAGGGCGGCAACACCGCCCAGAGCCAGGACAACCAGGTCTACATCCCCATCAGCACCGCGCAGACTCAGATCCAGATCAGCCGGACGGCCCGCGCCGGCGCCATCGTCAGCCAGATCACGGTCCAGGTCAGCAACAAGAGCCAGATCGATCGCGCGAAGGTCGAGATCACTGAGCTGCTTTCGCAGCGCCACCGCGTCGTCGAACCAGACTTCACCGTCGAGAGCCAGGAGGACATCACCGAGGCCGTCAATCAGGTGTCGGAGACCATGACGGTGCTCCTCGGCAGCATCGCTGGCATCTCCCTAGTCGTCGGCGGCATCGGCATCATGAACATCATGCTGGTCAGCGTCACGGAGCGGACGCGCGAGATCGGCATCCGCAAGGCCGTAGGGGCGACCCGCTCGGACATCATGATGCAGTTCCTGACGGAGGCCCTGGCGGTGACGGTGGCCGGCGGGCTGATTGGCATCGCGGCCGGCATCGGCGCTGCCCGGCTGCTGGACGGCCGCAGCATCGCTGGCCTGGGGTCGAACGTACAGACGGTGATCTCCTGGACGTCGGTCGTGGTCGCCTTCGGCGTTTCAGCCGCGATCGGCCTTTTCTTCGGGCTGTATCCGGCATCGCGCGCGGCGAAGCTCAATCCGATTCAGGCGCTGAGGTACGAATGAGCCTCGAGAGGGCTGGGAGGACGGGATGAAGGTCAGTTTTCGCATCATCATGATCGCGGTGGCGGTCGTCGGCCTGGGCTTCGGCGCGAGCTTCGGCGCCGGCGTGGCCTACGGCCGCGGCACGCCGAAGACCGTCTCCGCCGCGCCGACCCAGCAGCAACTGAACCTGCAGCTCGGCGTGACCGGGAGCACGGGCGGCGCTTCGGCGGCGGCGACCCAGGTGGCCGGCGCCGGGGGGCAGCGCGGCGGCGCGGCCCAGGCCCTGGCCGGGCGGACCACTACCGGCCGCGTCACCGCGATCGAAGGACGCACGCTCACCATCGAGACCGCCCAGGGCAGCCAGAAGGTGAACCTGGCAGCAAACGCCACCCTCGAGAAGCTGTCCACCGCGACCCTTGCGGACTTCAAGGTCGGCGATACGATCGTCGCGTCCGGTACGCGGGCGAGCGACGGGACCTTCGAGGCCTCGGCTCTGAGCCAGGTCCCTCAGGGCCTCGGCGGCGCCCTGGGCGGCCTCGGGGGAGGCGGCGCCCAGCCCGCCGCGACGCCGGGCGGGAGGTGACGACGTGAGCGAAGCGGCGTCCAGCGCGCGCCTGACGGTACAACTGGAGGAGCGCACCTATCCGCCCTATGACCCCTTCCACGGCACCAACTGGCCGATGCGCTGGCGCCAGGCCACCATCGAGACGCCCCTCGGGATGGCCCGCCTCGAACAGACCGACTACGGCCACCCCGGGCGCCTCAACCCCTGGGAGCCTCGCTCGGTCCCCGTCTCCCTCGCCGCGAAGACGCCTCAGCTCCTGGCGCTGGCCGAGGCCGCCGGCGCCCTGCTCGACTAGCCGCGTTCGAGCGACGCCAGGTATTCCCGCCCCAGGTCCGATAGCTCATACCCGACCTCGTGGCTGATGGTCAGGCCCAGTGCCTTCAGCCGGCGGATATGCGCCTTGAAGTCCTGGGTCTCCCAGCCCATCTCGGCGGCAAGCACTCGCGCCGGCACCTCGGGCCCCGCCCGGATGAACCGCAGCGCCTGCAGCGTCCAGGGCCCGCGCGCGGAGCGGGCGTCCATCGCCGCCAGCCGTTGTCGCACCTCGCCCGGCGTGAGGGCCTTCGCTTCGCGGCGCTGAGGCCGGGAGTCGCGGCCGAGGAAGCGGAACTGAACACGGTACAGCAGCGTCTCAGGCCCGACTTCGGCGCCGGTGTGGTCGCCTGCCAGCGCCCAGACCGCCGCCGGGCTCGGCAGTCCGGCGAGGCGCGCGTCCCCGGCCGTGACCAGGGCTGCCGGCACCACACGCACGTCCTCGACCTCGACGGCACCGAACCCCGTCTCGTAAGACCTGCCCGCCTTCACCCGCGCCGACTTCCAGAGCCGGTAGGTCACCGTGATCTCGCCCGCGGCCACGCGCTCCCGGTCCTGCTTCCGGAACATCAACACCGCCGATGGCCCTCCAGCCGTTGGAGCCGCGGTTGGGGCGCGCGGCTGGTAAAATGATAAGGCCAGCAGGACGGGCGGCCGCTCTCTCGCTCCGGCGAGGGGGAGGAAAGTCCGAGCTCCACCGGGCAGGGTGCTGGGTAACTCCCAGGCGCGGCGACGCGACGGAAAGTGCCACAGAGACCAGACCGCCTCGACTCCATATCGAGGTAAGGGTGAAACGGTGCGGTAAGAGCGCACCAGCGGCGAGGTGACTCGCCGGCTGGGTAAACCCCACCCGGAGCAAGACCGAATAGGAGGGCTGCAGGCCGGCTTTCGGGGCCGCCTGCAGGGGACGCCCGGCCCCGTCCTCGGGTTGGTCGCTAGAGGCTTCGAGCAATCGGAGTCCCAGATGGATGGCCGCCATCCCTCCGGAGTTACTCCAGGGAGGGATACAGAACTCGGCTTACAGTCCCGCTGGCGCAACGCATGGGGCCCTCGCCTTCGCGAGGGCCCCTCCACTTACGGGCCCAGCTGCCACGTCGGCGCCTGCCCGACTTCGAGGAGTGGCGCGCTGCCGTTTGTCCGGACTCACCCCAAGGCCGCGCCTTCGAGGGTCTGCGCCGTTTCTAGCAAAACGGCGATATACTCTCCCGACTACTCGGATGTGGAGGGTGGACGTGGGATTCTTCAAGCGGCTGTTCCCCCAGAAGGCCAAGAGGACGTACGAGCCGATGCGCGGCGCTGAGCCGGTCCAGACGCAAGAGGAGCAGGACTCCGTGCGCAGGAAGATGGAGGAGGAGATGGCAGCGGCGCGCGACAAGCGCGAAGGCCGGCCTCCGTCACAGTAGGCCGCAGGGGCGGCGAGCACGACGCCGGGCTGAGCCTGGGATGGAGTTCGGCTGGGCGGCTGGTGGGCCGGTCGGCTTGTCGGCCAGAGGGGCCTGGCGCCGGGCTGATACGGTTGAGTTGCGTGTGCGGCGCATGCTCCGGCCACGCAGGCGAGCAGGCAGAGGACGCGGAGGCGGTCTTCGTGCGCGACGAACTCGTGCGGATCGCCGGCGCCGGCGGGCCCACTGTTGTCGGCCTTGACCTCGTAGGTCTCGCGCAAAAGCGTGGGCGGGCGCTGCTGTAAGTCGGCGTCCAGCAGGGCCAGCGTGCTTGCCCTAACCCTCTGGCCGACAAGCCGACAAGCCGACAAGCCGACCGGCCGACCAGCTACCGGTCCGTGCTTGCCGTGCCCTTGCCCGCGGACGGCGCGGGGCGGTCCAGCGGCAGGAACGTCGCGCCGAAGAGGGTGGGGCGGTAGTGGTAGAGGGCGGCGGTGCCGCCGGCGGCGTCCGGGACGATGAAGAAGGCGTAGCCCTGGCTGCGCAGGGCGATGAAGGCGTCGTAGGTCAGGAGCCACACGTAGCGGATGTCGCGCCTGGTGTCCACGGCCTCGCCGCGGTCGGAGAGCATGCTGATCGCGTCGTAGTCGCGCTGGAGGATGCCCACGTCGAGCCGGTCGCGGGCGCGCATGGCGAGCTGGGGATAGACGAAGCCGGCGATGACCACGGAGTGGTCCGGCACGTCGGCCTCGAGGATGTCCTCGACGAACTCGCGCTGGCTGGTCTGGGTGTCGGCGTTCGATAGCAGGAGCCCCTTGCCGATCGTGGCCTCGCGGAAGGCCTCGACTGTGAGGTCGTCCGAGGGGGTGGTGATGTCGACGAGGCCGGCGACGAGGACGGCGGCGACGACGCCGGTGATGACGGCGCGCGAGAGGTAGCGGCCGAGGAACAGCAGGCCGAAGGGAAACACCGGCACCATGTAGCCGATCTCGTGGGGGAGGCGGAGGAAGGAGAATGTGTAGAGGGCGATGAACAGCAGCCAGACGCCCACTTGCGGATCCCGCAAGAGGTCGCCCGGGACGGAGGCGAGTCGGCGGGCGGACAGCGCGAGGCCGGCGAGGACGGCGAGGCTGCCGACGACGCCCAGTGACTCCTTCCCCAGGAGCCGGAGCACCACCTGCCACTCGACCTTCTCGTCGTAGAAGTTGGCGAAGTCGAGGCTGTAGGTCGCGAGCACGGGCGCGAGGGCCAGCAGGGTGACGCCGGCAGCGGCGAAGCCGAAGGGCAAGAGGCGTCGCAGGAAGGCCGGCGAGGTGACGCCTGGTGAGCTACGCAGCATGGCGTAGGCGAGGGGGATGCCGGCGATGCCGGACTGCAGGCGGAAGCCCATCGCCAGGCCGAGGAAGACGCCGGCCCAGAGGGGGCGGTCGCGCAGGGTGAGGTAGTAGGCCGCCAGGATCATCGTCAGCGTCCACATGTAGTCCATGCCCGCGATGCTGTTGATGAAGAGCAGGGGCATGAAGGCGAAGCCGACGACGAGGACGGCAGGGTTCGGTAGGTCCAGGTGCCGGACGATGCGGGCAAAGAGCCAGACACCGGCGAGCGAGACGAGCGCGGTCGCCAGGTTCGCGGCAACCCAGCCGAAAGGCACGAAGGGCGCGAGGGCGAACTCGTGCAGGGGGTTGCCGGGGAGGCGGGAGGGGAAGTACTTGCCGTGTTCCCAGAGGTACTGGCCGGTCAGGGCGACGCGCCAGGCGTCCGGGTCTGTGCCGTAGCCGTAGTTCAGGAAGGGCGCGCGGGCGAGGAGGAAGAGGGAGGCCAGGGCGGCGAAAGCCGTCGGCCGCGAGAGGTCGAGCGCGGCGAAGCGGGCGAGGGCGTCGAGGGGGCCGTTCGCGGGCCGCGGGAGGGCGCCTGTGGTCTGCATCAGCGGGGGAGGATGATGCCGCTGGGGGTCGTCGCCGGGCGCGGCTGCGGCTGGCCCTGGGGCTGGGGCGCGGGGAGCGGGGTCGCGGGCCCGGGGCGGAAGTCGGCGGACGAAAGGGGCTTGCCTTCGGCGACGCGGAAGATGGCCCGGAGGAGCAGGGCCTCGTCGATGGCGCCCGACAGCATGAGCTTGCCGCCGATCAGCGTGGACGGGGTCGAGCGGATGCCGAGGCGCTCGACGAGGCGGGGAAACTCGACCGCTTCGACAACTTCGACGCTGAGGCGCGCGCACTGCTGGGCCATCTTCAGCGCCGCTCGCGCGACTGGCGGGCTGTAGCGGCAGACCGGGGTCACGAAGACCTGCACGGCGACATCGTCCTTGAGCTTTTTCAGCTGGCGGGCGGTCTCGGGCTTGAGTTCGGCGGCGCCGCGCGAAGCCTCGATGATGGTGTCAATGAAGCCGGGGAACAGGGCGCCCGCGGGGATGCCGGCGAAGCGCAGCAAGCGGTTCGACTGGCCGCGGATGGCGATACCCGGCACCTTGTCGACGCCGAGCTCGGCGGCGAGCTTCGTAGCGTCGACGAGCTCGTGCACGGAGAGCGAGATGCGGGGATGAAGGTGGGCGATCTCCTCGAGCATGGCCCGCACGTCTTCGCAGTGCAGGCACTCCTGGCGCCCCGGGACGATGATCGGGGACTGGCGCTGGCTGAAGTAGTCGATTCGGACGCGGCCCGTGAGCTCCTGCTCGAAGCGCTGGCGGATGACCTCCTGGTCGCGGAGGGGGATCATGAGGGGCGCCCCGGGAGCAGGGTGGCGAGGTGGTGGCCGGGTGCGGGGTGTGGCTCCGGTGGGATGAGGCTGACGGAAGTAGGGCTCATGGGTCGCCTCATTGTAGCGAGAGGCGGGGCGAAACCTCACCTCCCTCGCCGCAGCCTCAATGCCCGGCGGGGCGGCCGAGCAGGAGGTCGCTTCCGGGTCTACGTATCGCGGGCGCGCGGGCTTTTGAGGTTGAGACGAGTCGCCGGCTGCCCTGGGCGAGAGCCTCGCCTCAAAGGCGCCGCCAGACGGCGTAGAGGCGGTGGGCGGTCGTCAGGAGGGTGGCGCCGGCGAGGAACCAGACAACCGCATCGAGCGCCTCGCGCGCGGCGACGTCGGCAAGGATGAGCCCGGCGGTGAGGAAGAGCAGGCGCACGACGCGGGTGAAGAGCCCGTCGTAGATCTCGATGCCGGCGCCTTCGGCGCGGGCGCGGACGTAGCTGACGGAGAGCGAGCCGAGCAGGGCGACGAACACGGCCATGCTCTCGGCCTTCTGGCCGGCATCGAGGAAGTGCCAGAGGACGCCGCCGAGGACGGCGCCCTCGAAGAGACGGTCGATGACGGAGTCGAAGACGCCCCCGAAGGGGGTGGCGCGGCCGGTCGCGCGGGCCAGGCTGCCGTCGAAGGCGTCGAGGGTCGCGGAGGCGATGAGGATTACGGCGCCAACAGCGAGCTCTCCCTGGGAGATGACGTAGCCGGCGATCAACCCGCCGGCTAGTTGGGCAACGGTGAGCATGTTCGGCGTCACCCCGGCGCGCGCCAGGACGGCGACTACCGGGTCGGTGACCAGACGCGGCAGGGCGCGTGGCAGCACGATCTGCACGCTCAGGCCTCCACCAGCTCGGGCAGGCCGCCGCGCGCGAGGCGCTTTTCGTAGGCGAGGCGCTCGTAGTAAGAGAGGACGCGGCGGGAGATGCGCTCCCAGCTAAAGTGCTGGGCGCGGGCGCGGCCGCGTTCGCCCATGGCGGCGCGCAGCTCGGGGTCCCGGGCGAGGGCGTAGAGGGCGCTGGCGAGAGCGTCGCTGGCCTTGGGCCGCACCAGTAGCCCCTCGACGCCATCGGTGAGGACCGCGGCGAAGCCCTCGATATTGCTGGCGACCACGGGCAGGCCGGCGGCCATGGCCTCGAGGAGGACGATGCCCTGGCTCTCGTTGCCGGTGTTGGGGGCGCAGAAGATGTGGCTGGAGGCGTGGTAGCGGGGCAGGTCTTCGAGCGAGGCGTAGCCGGCGAAGACCACGTCCCGGAGGCCGCTCTCGCGTACCCAGCGTTCGTAGCCGCGGCGCTGGCGCTCGTCATAGGCCCCGACGACCACGAGCCGGGTGTCCGGGAGGCGGGGCTTGAGGTCGGCGAAGGCGCGCAGGAGATAGCGCAGGCCCTTGCGCTTCTCCAGGCGGCCGACGAAGAGGATGTTGACCTTGCCGTCATCGAGGCCGGGCAGGGGCTCGTACGCCGCCGAGAAGCGCTCGACATCGACGCCGTTAGGGATGAGGTTGTAGTAGCCGGGGAAGTGCGGCTGGACCAGGCGCATGGCGGCGGCGGAAACGGCGATCTTGCCGTCGAGGCGGCGGAAGGCGCCCCGGAGCAGGCGCCGGGTGTAGGTGTAGAGGCGGGCGCGGTTATCGCGCGCGGCGTGGAATGTGCCGACGTTGATGGCATTCGAAAAGCGCAAGAACTGGATTGGCAGGAAGGACACGAGGGGTTCGTGGACGTGGACGACGTCGAAGGCCTCTTCGCGCAGGATGCGGCGGATGGGACGGGCGAGACGCGGGGCCATGTTCATCCGTGCGATCGAGCCACCGGCCGCGATGGCGAGGGGGCGCCCTATGGCGATGGTGTTTTCGTCCAGGCAGGAGAGGTCGCTGCTGGGGCCGATCACCCTGACCTCGTGCCCGAGGCGGTTGAAGTTCTCGGCCAGGTGGTGGACGTGGGAGTTCACGCCGCCGGGCACGGCAAGGTCGTACGGGGAGACGAGCGCGATTTTCACGATACGTACCTGCTGACGAAGCTCCAGGCGGTGCGGCGCCATCCGTGGCGGCGGGGCGTAGCGCGAAGGCCGACGACCGGTACGGAGAGCGCGCGGACCAGGCCGACCCGGCGCAGGCTCGGGAAGCCGCACTCCACGCCGCGCGCCGTGCCTGCGAGGAGCGCGGCCTTCAGGTCCTCGGGGCTGGATCCCTCGAACTCAGTGCAAGCGCTGCCGATCGCCTCCTTGAAGTGGGCGTCGGAGGCGCCGACGGACGGAAAACCCAGGGCCTCGTTGAGGCGCCGGGCACGGCCGATGAAGGTGCGGGCGGTGGGGTTGCAGGTCGCGAGCTCGAGGGCGTCGGGCGCGAGGGCCTCGTTGCGGCGGGCGTGCAGGCGCTCGAGGACGCCACGGCCAATGCTGCGGGTGAGCCAGCTCAAGGGGTGCGGCACGATGGCGACCGCTCCCTGCCTGCGGACGGCCTCGACTGTAGCTTCGATTGACAGGAAGCTCGGGATGGGAGACTCGAGGAAGAGGGCGACGAGGTGGCCTTGGAGGGTTGTGATCTCGGCGCCGGGGACCACGGCCGTGCGCAGTCCGCGGCGCGCGGCGGCCTCGCGGGCGCGGAAGCCGGGGTCGAGGTTGTCGTGCTCCGTGATGGCGATGACGTCGAGGGCGCCCGAGGACTCGGCATAGTCGAGGATTGCCTCGATGGAGTCCAGGCCATCGCCTTCGCTGGTGTGGATGTGGAGGTCGGCTCTACCCATCAGCTCTCCCGCCGCGCGCCGGCGGTTTCCGGCGCGGGAGCGGCCATCTTAGCACCGTTGGCGGCGCCGGCACGGCCGCCGCGCCGGCGCTTCCAGATGCGCTCGAGCACGAACCACTGGCCGGGGTCGGCGCGTATCCAGGACTCCATGCGCGCGATCATGGCCTGCGTGTTGATTATGGCATCTGGCTTGGCCCGCCCGGTCGACACGAGCGCGATGGGGTCCTCGAAGACAATGCGATATCTGTTGCCCTCGCGGCGGCAAATAGCGGGGACGAGGGCCGCCCCTGTGCGGGCGGCCATTTCGGCCGCGCCCAGGGGCATGCGGGTCTCTTCGCCGAAGAAGGGCAAGAGGACGCCGGTCTCCTGGATGTCGCGGTCGCACGTGATCGCCAGGACGCCGCCGCGGCGCAGGTGCTGAAGGGCGTGGCCTATGGTCTTGAAGCCGACTTCTTCGTACCTGATGCCCTGCGACTCCCGCAGGCGATGCACGAGATCGTTGAAGGCGGGCGGGTTCAGGGGTTCGGACAGCACGAGGACGTCCAGGCCGAGGAGGTGGCTGATCTGGACCGCGACCTCCGGGTTGCCGAAGTGGGCGGTGGCGACGACCGCGCCGCGGCCGCCGGCCATCGCGGCCCGGAGCCGGTCGAGGCCTTCGACAGTCATTTCCAGCGACATGAGGCGCTCGGGCCTGGTACGGGGAAGGCGAATGAGGTCTGCGTAGTAGCGGCAGACGTTGCGAAAGACCTCGCGGACGCAGGCCCTTACCTCCCGGGCGGGAGCGGCGGGACCCAGGACGTGCCGCATGTTGTCCTCGACGTCCGCGCGTATTCCCCGGCGAAGGACGAAGGCGGCATCGCCGACGACGTTGGCGATGGCGTAGGAGACGGGCTTGGGCAGGTCGCGAAAGAGGAGGTTCGCGGCTTCGAGGGCGAAGTGGTTGAATCGGTCATTCCAGTTGGTCGCGCGCTCGCGGGCGGCGCCGTTGCGCCAGACACGGCGGAAGGCGAACCACTGGTCCGGGTAGCGGCGCACTACGCCCTCGAAAGAGGAAGCGATCTGCTGCGTCAGCGCCAGGATGTCCGCCTCCTCGTTGCCGGTGCGCTCGAAGGTCAGGGAAGTGTCGATCACCGGCAGGTAGCGGGTGTCGTCCTCCGGGTCGCGGACTACGACGGCGGGCACGACCCGTGCGCCGCTGCGGAGGGCGACGCGCGCCGGGGCGCTGGACATCTCGGCGCGGCCGCCGAGGAAGTCGACGACGACGCCTTCGCCCTCATCGACCTGGTCGATGAGCATGCCGAGGACCTCGTTGCGGGTAAGGCAGCGGAAGGTGGCGAGGGCGGGGCGCTCTGCCGGGATGATGCGCATGCCCAGGGCCTGGCGGAACTCCTTGATCAGGCCGTCGATGGGGCCGAACTCCAGGGTCCGGGCGACGACGCTCATGCGGTAACCGTGGGCCGCGAGCGCTGCCGGCCCGCTCTCCTGCTGGCCGAAGTG
Source organism: Dehalococcoidia bacterium (assembly GCA_035574915.1). NCBI lineage: Bacteria > Bacillati > Chloroflexota > Dehalococcoidia > Dehalococcoidia bacterium. Next base: position 16,248 of record DATLYJ010000116.1, read on the forward strand.
CAGGGTAACGACGATGGTGCCCTTGCCCTCGGCGATGACAGCGTCGAGCTCGCCCCAGGCATCGAAGCGCGTCCGGGCGCGCACGGTCTCGATGCCGAGGACGGGGAGTTGGAAGAGGTCGATTATGTAGCGCGCGTAGTGGCGGAACGCGCTACGCGCCACCTGCGGCGCCCGCTCGTCGCCGACCACGGGCCTGAGGTTTGCGATGAGGTTCCGGCGTGGTCTCCAGAAGCAGAGGAAGCAGACGTCGGCCACGCGCACGGCCACGGCGTAGGCGAGCCGCGTGGGGATGAGGCGCCGGGGCAGCAGGAGGCCGGCGCGGGACACGAAATAGAGGAGCACCCAGCGGAGCCTGAGCAGGGCGGCGCTCACGCGACATCAGCCGGGTGTTCGGCCGAGGGCCGGGCACTGGTCATGGAGCCATTCTAAGGTGCAGGTGCCTTAGGGTAAGGCTCGCGCCGGAAGGCGTGGCCGGAACCGCGAGAGTGATCGGAGCGGCAAGAGACAGGGGCGACCACGCGAGGCCGCGGGGCTACGTCGTCGATCCTCAGTCCGAGTGCGCGAGCACGACCGGTGCAGGCGCGGGCGAGGCATGCGGGGCCGCAGCCGCGGGCGGCGGCTCGCGCTCGAGTACGTAGACGCGGGCAGCGGCGCTGGCACTGGCGCCGAAGATCAGCATGATGGCGAAGCCGATGAATGCGGTCCTCATACCCCACCCTCCTAAGCATCGGACGAGGAAGGCAGGGGGTGAATGACGTGGGTCTATCGGTCGGCTGTCGGCAAAGGCAGGGCGCAGGAAGCAGAGGCACCGAGGCGCGGAGGGGAGGCGAGCGAAGCTAGACGAAGGCCGGAGCGTGTGGCACACTTTGGCCGCCGGTCCGAGCTATCGCATTTTCAGAGGAGGCCCTCAAGGTGGCTAAGGTAGTCGAGTGCAGCAAGATCAATAACATTGCCGACTGCAACGTGGTGATCCGGGCGGACACGGAACCGGAAGTCATCAGCCTCATGCAGGAGCACACGAAGACGCACGGGTTGCCACCGAACCCGCAGCTGGCGATCAAAATCAAGGCTCGAATCCGAGACGAGTAGACGCCTTCCAGGCAGGGTGAGCGAAGCTCCTCGATGAGAGGAGCTTCCTTT
>DATLYJ010000117.1 GCA_035574915.1 Dehalococcoidia bacterium
GGCGCCAGGGCCGGGGGGGTCGAAGGCGCAGGCGGCGCAGTCGATGGCGGAGCCACGGCGCCGGCCGTGGAAGTCGGAGGCGGGCCGGGAGTGTAGGTAGCGGTCGCTGATGGCGTCGTCGTGGGCGTCGCCGTCGGCGTGCTCGTCTGTGTTTGTGTTGGCGTCGCGGTGGCGGTCGGCGATTGCGTTGAGGTCGGTGGCGGCGCGGTCTGAGTAGCCGTCGGTGACGGCGTTGCGGACGGCGTCGGCGATGGGGTCGGGGACGGCGTCGGAGCGAACGCGAGGAGGCTCGCGGCGGCGATGAGCGCGCCGGCGATCCGTGCCGTCCTCGCAGGGAGTCTTCCTTTATTCATGCGAGTTGTCGCCGCTGCCGCCCCACGGGCGTGGGCCGGTTACATGTCTGGTCGGGCCAGCACGCCGCTCACAAAATCGGGGACTCCCCTATAAAGGCTCCGCGACAGGGCCACGAACATCCCCTAGGCGCCCCTCCCAATGGCCGCGGAGCCGGCCGCGGGTGGGCATCGCATGACGGAGGCAGGAGGCCGGCTGGCCCTTCCCCTTCGGGAAGGCGGACTGGATGTCCAACGGAAGGAGGTCCCGCTGGCAAGCACGAGCAAGAAGTTCGATGACGTCTGAGCCCTCCCGGGAAGGAACCGCGCGAGGGCAGGACAGCCAAATCAGCAGGCAAGCATTTTCAGGACGAGGTGACACAGTAGTGAGTAAGTTCCGAGGCATGGCGAAGAAGGCCATGCGCAACGAGTCCGGCATCACCGGCCTCGAAACCGCAATCATCCTCATCGCCTTCGTGGTCGTGGCGACGGTCTTCGCGTTCGTCGTACTGACCACGGGCATCTTCAGCGCCGAGCGCGGCAAGGAGACGGTGTTCGCCGGCCTCCAGAAGGCGCGCGGCACCATGGAAGTGCGCGGCGGCGTCGTGGTCGAAGCTGCCGGCAGCCCGCTGGCGGTGACTCAGATCTCCTTCCAGGTCGCTACTACCGCCGGCGGCGACCCCATCCCGCTGGACCCGTCGGCGACCAACAACCGGACGGTGATCGCCTACCGCGACGCCTCGACGGTCAACAACGACATGGTCTACACCACGACCGAGATCGTCGGCGACGGCGACCTTCTGCTGGAGCCGGGCGAGCTGTTCACGATCACGATTGCCGCCGCGGACAACGCGGGCACCATCGGCAGCCTGGCGGCTAACTCCCGCTGGACGATCGAAATCCAGACGCCGGTTGGCGCCGTCTTGGACCTCACGCGGTCCATGCCGGCGGAGCTGGCGGCCGTGATGCAGCTGCACTAGGCAGCGTTAGTTTCCCGCCCGGCCGGCGGCCCGCTGCTGGGGTCTCAGGACGGCAGGCCGCCGCCGGGCAGGGATAGCTTCTTCCGAGCGGATCCGGAGGAAGTCATAGGAGCGCAATGGAGGCGAAACTCGCCGCCCTCGAAGAGGAAATAAACATCCTCAAGGGAGAGATCAAGGCGATCCTCCAGGAGGTAAGGACTGCCGTCCTCGCCTCCGAGAACCCTTTTGCGAGCAGCGCCGGCGCCCGCGCCGGGTCCCCGGCGTCCCCGGTGCTGGCGCCCCTGCCCCAGGCCGAAGCCATGCCGGTCGCGGAGGCCCAGACAGAACTCCAGCCAACAGTGAGCGCGCCCCTGCCGGCCTCCCTTGACCGCGTGGAGCCGAAAGGCTCGTCTTACCAGGCGGCGCCCCGGGAGCAGGCCGCCCTCCCGCCCCCAGCGGCTGATTCGCGGCCTACGGCTGACGTCCGCGCCCTGGCGGCCCTCCTAGGGTGGGTCGAGGAGACGCGGGCCAGGCTGGACGAGCGCCGCTACCGCATCGTGCTCGGCCTCGCTTCCTATGGCGGCCTCCTCGATGAGGACCTGGAAAGGACGCTGGTCGAGGCCGGCGAGACGGTGCAGGGGCCGGCCAAAGACGCGCCCGCGTCGATGAACGACTCGATAGTCGCGCTCCGGCAGCTGGAGGCCATCCTTACGCCACTGCCGCCGGAGAGCGTGCGGCGCCTGTACGAGGTGCGCGCAGACCGGGGGGATGACGACCTGGCCGAGAGGGAGGTGCGGACATCGAGAAGGCGATAGCCACTGTCCTGCTTACGGTTGCCGGAGTGGTAGCCGTCCTCGCCGTCGTGAACTCGCTCATGCCGGCGATTTCGCGTGCGAGCAACTCCATCGTCATGTCCTCGGACGCGGCGGAAGGGCGGATTGCCACTCAGATCGAAGTGATCCACGCCACCGGCACGGACGGCAGCGCCACAGTAACGGCCTGGGCGAAGAACACGGGCGCGGCGACCGTGGCGCCGCTGAGCCGCGTGGACGTCTTCTTCGGGCCGGAAGGCGACTTCGTCCGCCTGCCACAGGGTGACTCCAACTGCACGGCGCCATGCTGGTACTACTCGCTCGAAAACGACACAGCCTGGAACCCGACCGCCACCCTTCGCATCAACATCGTCTGGGACGCGAACCTGGCGGCCGGCACCACCTATTACATCAAGGTCGTCGCGCCGAACGGCATCAGCGACGCCCGTTTCTTCACGGTGTAGACGTTGGACTCCAGCATCCCGGCCCTGGTGATCGGAGCTGTCCTGTTGCTCGCGGCCACGTTTCTATCGCGGAGCAGCATCACGACCTACGACCGCCTCGGCCAGCAGATCAAGGGCATCGAGGCCCGCGCCGGCGAGCAGGCGCGGACGCGGCTGGCGATCACCAGCACCTCGTTGGACGTGCCACACGCGGTCCTCACTGTCCAGGTCCGCAACGATGGCCAGACCAACCTCAGCGCCTGGGAAGCGATGGATGTCATCGTCACTTACAGCGACGCCACCCTGCCCACGCCCGTGCGCCGCACGGTTTACCTGACCTACACCAGCGGGCCGCTGACGGATAACACGTGGACCGTGACTCTCATCTCTCCCGACTCCTTCGAGCCAGGCATCCTCAATCCGGGCGAGACGGCAACTTTGACGATTCGACTCAATCCCGCCGTCGGCCTGGCTACGTCAAACGTCATCGTCATCGCAGCGGAGAACGGTGTCACTGTGACTGCCGTCTTCGCCGGATAGGGAGCGCCATGGTGTCTTACGCGGGTACACGGCACAGGCTCGTAACCACAGGCATGACCGAGATCGACAAGAAGATCGGCGGCGGGATCCCCGAAGGGTCCTTCACGCTGATCGACGGACAGTCGGAAGCCGGCAAGAGCGTCCTCGCCCAGCAATTCATGTGGGGCGCCCTCAACAGCGGCTTCAAGGTGGCGCTGTACTCCACGGAGGACACGATTCCGAGCTTCCTGCGCCAGATGGCCAGCCTGTCCTTCGACGTCACAGACTTCTTTCTCCTGGGCCGGCTGAATGTGTATCCGGTCTCGAGTAGCTTCGCGCAAAGCTCACAGAGGGCCTTCGACACGCTTCTCGATCACATGGCCACGCTCTCCGACTTCAATTTGATCGTGGTCGACTCGCTGACGGCCTTCGTGAGCCACGCCAGCGAACAGGACACGCTCGACTTCTTTTCCGCAGCCAAGGAAGTCTGCGGCGCGCAGCACAAGACCATGATGACGACCATGCATTCGTATGCGGTGAACGACCAACTCCTCCTGCGGATCAGGTCGATCTGTGACGCCCACCTGCGCGTCCGCGTCGAGGAAGTTGGAGCACAGCTGATGAAGGCGCTCGAGGTGTCCAAGGTCCGGGGCGCGACCAAGCAGACAGGCAACATCGTCAACTTCGACATAGAGCCGCACGTCGGTATCCGGATCATCCCGGTGACGAGGGCGAAAGCGTGATGGCAAGCGGGCAGCTCGTTAGTCCGCCACGCCGTGAGAAGCGGGGGCTTCGTCTGCTGCGGCCTATCGCGATGGCAGAGTCGCGGGTGAGCAGGCGCGCGCCAAATCGCGCCGGGCTGCCGGCGACGCGAGCCTGGGCCTATCGCGGGCGCAATGAGCTCACGACGGCGTGCGAGTGCGGAGACGCTGCCTGATGGTCGCCCGACACCGATCCGCGCCAGGTATGCCCTCCCCGGCCTTGCTGGATGCGATGTCCCGCGCGCCGCATCTCCTGCGCTATGTGGAGAGCCTGCCGCCCGAGTTGCCTGCCCCTGACTACTACGAAGAGGCGACCAAGAGCCTCGCCAACATCACGGACCGCAACCTGATCTACCGGGTCAGCGATGAGCTGTTCGTCCACATACTCACGGACCCGAACGATGCCCGCGACTACTACATCTCAATAGAGCCGACCTGGGGAATGGAGTTGTCCGGCGTCTTGCAGGTCCTGGAGCCGGCGCTGCTGGACTACGTGGACGAGCTCGAGGCGGCGCACAACGACGAGCAAAAGATTGCCGTGCTGGTCTCGGCCGCGGACGAGGTCTTTGGCGGCGGCCTGATACGCCGCGGCGGACGCAAGGGCTTCATGAGCTTCGGCGGCGGCAAGTCCCGGGCGTCAGCGCCGGTCAGGGTCACGCCTGAGACGCTGGAAGCCGTGAAGTACCTCCTTGTTCGCGACAAGATAGGGATGGGCGTGCTGGAGCCGCTCATCCGCGACCCCCACATCGAGGACATAAGCTGCAGCGGCCTAGGGCCGATCTACCTCGAGCACAAGATCTTCAAGGCCTTGAAGTCGAACATCACATTCGACGAGTCCAGGGTCCTGGATGAGTTCGTCGTGCGCCTGGCTGAGAAGGTCAAGCGCCCCGTCACCTACCGCCGGCCAGTCTCAGACGCGACTCTGCCGGACGGCAGCCGCATCAACATCGTCTTCGGTTCCGACATCTCGATGCGGGGCAGCAACTTCACCATCCGTAAGTTCACGGCGGTGCCCCTGAGCATCCTGGACATCATCGAGAGCGGGGGCCTGAGCTTCGAGATGGCCGCCTACCTTTCGCTGGTGGTCTCGGAGGGCATGAACTTCTTCGTGTCCGGGGAGACGGCCTCGGGCAAGACCACGCTTCTTAACGCCCTCAGCGCCTTCTTCCGGCCAGAACACAAGATCGTCACCATCGAGGACACCCCCGAGGTTCAGATACCGCACCCGAACTGGACTCGCGAAGTCGTCAAGTTCGGCGTCGACAATGGCGGAGGCGTGACGATGTTCGACCTGCTCAAGGCCGCCCTGCGCCAGCGCCCTAACGAGATAGTCATCGGTGAGATCCGCGGCGAGGAAGGCCTGATTGCCTTCCAGGCAATGCAGACCGGTCACGCGGTCTGCGCGACCTTCCACGCTTCCACAGTGGAGAAGCTGATTCAGCGTCTCACGGGCAGCCCCATCAACGTGCCCAAGCAGTACATCGACAACCTCAACATCGTGTGTCTTTGCAGTGCCGTCCGCCTGCCGAACGGGAAGTTGGGCCGCCGGATCACGAGCATCAACGAACTCGTCGGCTATGACGCCGAGACAGACTCCTTCTCCTTCATCGAAGTCTATCGCTGGAACGCGCACAACGACACGCATGAAGCGACGGGCGACATGAACAGCTACATCCTCGAGAACGTGATCGCCGAGCGGCGAGGTATCGCCCCCGAGAACAAGAGGGTGATTTACGACGAAGTCCAGCGCAGGGCGATGCTCTTCGAGAGACTCCTGACCGCGGGCAAGACGAACTTCTATGAGCTTTATCACGCGTTCTCTCAGGCTACCAGGCAAGGTCTCCTCTAGCCCGGAGGAGGCCAGGGCCCGCAAGGAGGCGAAGGAAGACCCGTTCGCCGAGGTCTCTCTCTTTGCCCGCGAGCCGATCGACTTCGACCTGATCACCCAGCTGACGCACATGTCCGGCGTCGCAACGTCCGGCCTGGCGCGCGACAAGCTCTTCGAAGGTACGGCTGAACTCGACTACAGCACCTCCAAGTACTTTCGCCGCGTGCACCGGGTAGCTCGTCGCCTCAATTATGACTACTCGCGGGCCTGCGAGATGGTCGCCGAGCACGTGAAGCGCGACAGCATCCAGAACCTTCTCCTGCACTTCGCGACGGCGCTGTCCTCGGGCGAGAGCGAGGCGGCGTTCCTGGAACGTGAGACGGAGGTCCAGCTGGAGCTGTACGGAAAGAAGTACGAGCGCGATATGGAGTCCTTGAAGAAGTGGACAGACGCCTACGTCGCGCTCATGGTCTCGACGACGCTCATCGTTGTGATCACACTCGTCTCGATGATCATCTACCCCTTTGGCATGGCGGCCATTTTCGGACTGGCGAGCATCGTGATGATCGCCACCACGGCTGGGGCCTGGGTGATCTTTGCGGTGTCTCCGCATGAAGTGAAGACGCACCGGCTGCAGCGACGGTCGGCCGAGCAGACACAGATGGAGGCCATGGCACCGGTGCTGATCACGGCCGCAGGCGGGGCGCTCGCGGGCATATGGATGCTCTTCGGCATGGGGCTGGCGCTGATCGTTAGCGCCGTCTGCCTGGCACCCATCGGCTTTCTGGCCTGGCGCGACGACCAGCGCATCGACAGGCGCGACCGCGACCTCGCGGTGTTCCTGCGCGGCCTCGGCAGCGTAATGGGCGCCTCGACCACGACCGTCGCGGAGGGGCTGAGGCGGATGAACCGCAAGGCGCTGGGCGCCATGGAGCCGCACGTCCACCGCCTGTACGTGCGCCTGAGCAACGACATCTCGCCAGAGCTGACCTGGCTCCGCCTGTGCGGTGAGACCGGCTCCGAGTTGGTTACGCGCTCGGTGCGCATCTTCTGGGACGGCGTGCGCACCGGTGGCGACCCCACCGTCGTGGGATCGCTGGCAGCCTCTTTCGCCCAGAAGGTGTCCCTCATGCGCCAGACGCGGGCGTTGGTTGCCAACACGTTCATGTTCGTCGTCGTGCCGATGCACGCGGCATTGCTCGGGATACTGCTTTTCGTGACCCAGGTGATGCGCATCTTCGGGGAACAGCTTGCGGCGGTGCAGGACGAAAACCTGAGCTCAGACATCGTCCGGGAAGCGGGGGTGAACAGCTTCATCACCTTCGCCGCCCCTGACTTCGGGCTGATCGGCCTCTTCGTCTCGATCTCGATCGGTATGCTGACCATCGCCAACTCGTTCGCGCCCTACGCGGCTTCAGGCGGGCACAAGTTCAAGTTCTTTGCTTTCGCGGCGGTGATGATGCTCCTCTCCGGCCTCGCGATGCTGACGGTGCCGCCCCTGGTAGACGGTCTCTTCCAGCGCGTGGCCGAGACGCCGGGGGCATAGAGCCAGACCCGCCGGGCCGGCGAGCTCCGACGCCGGTGCCGGGCGCGCCGGCCTCACGGCCGGACAGGCACGCTGTTTGTCCTCGGATGCCTGGGGCGGCGCATCCGGCGCTCCTGGAAGTGCCTGCTTCGAAGCAGGGGCGGGCGACCGTCGCTCCGAGCTCGACGGCGAAGGCAGGGCCGCCTCTTCCCGAAGCGATATGATTTGATCGCGCCGGCAGCAATCCAGCGGCTGATGGTCGATGGGTGAACGCGGCGGGATCAAGGCTGGTTTCCTTGAAGTACTCGGGCCGCACGCTCTGCGCCATCCTGGTGCTCATGGGCTAGCTGTCATGCTCGTTCGCTGCGATTCCAGGCGAGGTGAGGAGCTATGACCAACCGGCGAAGCGATGAACTGGCCATTAACGGCGGGGCGCCCGTGCGGGTCCGTCCCCTAAACACCGCCAAGGGGCTGAGTTATCTGGACGAGGAGGAGATCAGGGCGGCGACAGAGGTGCTCCGAAGCCGGTCACTCTTCCGGTATTACGGGCCGGACCTCCTGAGGAAGGTAGAGGCGTTCGAGCACGCGCTGGAGTCGCTCACGGGCGCGAAGTATGCGATCGGCGTCTCTTCCGGGACGGCGGCGCTGCAATGCGGCCTGGTTGGCTTGAGGGTGCAGGCCGGCGACGAGGTCGTGGTGCCGGCCGTCACGTTCATCGCGACCGTCGGCGTCGTCGTGAACGCCCGCGCCGTGCCTGTGTTCGCCGAAGTCGACGAGTCGCTGAACCTGGACCCCCGGTCGCTGGAGGACTGCATAACGGAGAAGACGAAGGCTGTCATCCCGGTGCACCTCTCGAACGTCCCCTGCGACATGGACGGCATCATGGCGGTCGCGCGGCGGCACGGGATCAAGGTGCTGGAAGACGCCGCCCAGGCCATAGGCGTGCGCTACAAGGGGCGCTACGTCGGGACCATCGGCGACGCTGGCGCTTATAGCCTGCAGCTCGACAAGAACATCACCAGCGGCGAGGGCGGCGCCCTCGTCACGGACGACTGGGAGATCTACGACCGCGCCGTGCGCTACCAGGACCAGGGAGGGCAGTTCACGACCTCGAAGGGGGACGTGCGGGACCACACGTCCGGGGAGCCTTTCATCGGCCTGAACCTGCGCATGAACGAGATCGCCGGCGCCATCGCCGAAGTGCAGGTGCGCCGGTTGCCGGAGATGATCGCCGAAATGCGCGCGCGGGCACAGTCGATCCGGCGCAGGCTCAGCGACCTGCCCGTGGAGTGGCGCAGGATCCCGGACGAAGAGGGCGAAGGCGGCAGCTTGACGATGTTCTTCGAGACCCCGGAGATGGCAGACCGGTTCGCAGAGGCGCTGCGGGCGGAAGGGATACCAGCCGGCAAGGTCTACGGCGGCCGGCCCGTGTATGCGAACCCGGCGGTCCTGGCCCAGCGCACGCCCTGGGAGCGTGGCGCCCCCTTCAACTCCACCGAGTTCCCAACGGACCGCAAGTACTACATGGGGATGTGCCCCCGGAGCGAAGACCTGCTCTCGCGCTCGATGTCGATCCAACTGGGCCCGCAACTGGACGACGAAGACGAGAACGACATCGTGCGCGCCGTGCGGAAGGTCGCCGAACACCTGCTTTAGGTTCCGGCAGTCTCGCATTCGGGCAGTCCGGCATGTCTGCGCGGACGGTTGGCCCTCCAACTAGGACGGTAGAAAACGGGCCGGAGCGCTGGCCGGGCCGCGATATCCGCGCTGGCCGCAGGCCTGTCCAATGCGGGCCGCTTGCTTGTCATTCTGAGGCGTTCACCGAAGAATCTCGATATGTCGCTGTGGTACGTGCGCGCCCGGAAGCTCGTCACGCCCGCCGGCGTCATCGAGGCCGGGGCCGTCCGGGTCGACGACGGCCGGATTGATGCGGTCGGCAGCGCCTGGGATCTGATCCCGCCCTCCGGTCGCCTGCCACCAGACACGACTGTCATCTCCGCCGCGATCGTCATGCCGGGCTTCATCGACCTGCACGTGCACGGCTTTGGCGGCCTTGCCCTGGGCGGCGGCGCCGAGGCGGCGCGCGAGGCCTCGCGCCTGGTCGCCAGCACCGGAGTCACCACCTGGTACGCAGGCCTGGGCCACGGCGCGACATTCGAGGAGGTCGAGGCGAGCGTCGTCGCCGCCGCATCGGTCGTAGGGAGCCCAACGGGAGGGGCCCGGCTGGCCGGCATCTTCATGGAGGGGCCATACATCAGCGTGGAGAAGCGGGGCGCCTGGAACGCCGCGCACCTGCGCTCGCCTTCACTCGCTGAGCTGGCCCGGCTGGTGGAGGCTTCGGGACGAGCGATACGGCGCTTCAACGTGGCGCCAGAGCTGCCCGGGGCGCTCGATTTCATTCGCGCGGCCCGCGAGCGAGGCATCGCGGTCTCCCTGGGACACTCGAACGCCACCTACGAACAGGCCCTGGCGGGCATCGAGGCGGGCGCCTCGATCGCGAACCACACTTACAACGCCATGTCTGGCCTCGACCACAGGGCGCCCGGCCTCGTGGGCGCGGCCCTGAGCCGCGACGAGCTCCTGGCGGAGCTGATCCTGGACGGCGTGCACGTTCACCCGGCGGCGGCCCGGGCCCTGTTTCGGGCGCGAGGCGCCGCCGGGGTGGCGCTGATTACGGACGGGTCGCAGATGACGGGGATGGCGGACGGCACCTACGAGCGCGGCGGGCGCACGCTGATCGTCGCCGGGGGCGCCTGCCGCCTGCCGGACGGTACCCTTGCCGGCAGCATATCGACCTTCGACCGCGACCTGCGGAACGCGCGGGCCTGGCTGACGGACGACCTCTGCGAGCTGGCCGCGATGTCCGCTACCAACGCCGCCCGCACCTTGGGCATCGACGGGGAGACCGGGACGATCGCGCCGGGGCTGAGAGCAGACCTGGTCCTCATGGACGAGGGCCTCAACGTGCAGGCCACGGTGGTCGCGGGCGAGGTGGTGTGGCGCCAGGAGGGCGCGGTCCTGGAGGCGCTGCCGTGACCGGCCCGTTGCGGATCGGGGTGATCGGCGCGGGGCTAATCGCCACCCGGGCGCACCTGCCGGCGTACGCCGCCTGCGAAGACGCCCGCGTCGTCGCCATCGCCAGCGGCCGGGTAGACAGGGCGCGAGAGACCGCGGCTCAGTTCGGCGTCCCGCGGATCCACGAGCGCTGGCAAGACCTCATCGCAGACCCGGCCGTGGACGCCGTCGACATCTGCGCGCCGAACCATCTCCATGCGGAGATGGCCGTCGCCGCGGCAAGGGCGGGCAAGCATGTGCTCGTCGAGAAGCCGATGGCGCTGTCGCTGGCCGAGGCGGATGCCATGATCGAGGCGGCGGGCGCCACGGGAGTCACCCTCATGGTCGCCCACAACCTGCGGTTCGTGCCCGTGTACCGTCAGGTCAAGCGCGTGATAGCGGACGGCGAGATCGGCCGCCCCCTGGCAGCCCGCGGCGTATTCATGCACGCCGGGCCGGACGAATTCTGGGGAGCAGAGTCGGACTGGTTCTGGGACGAACGCGCCGGCGGCGGATCCTTGCTCGACATGGGCGTGCACATGATCGACCTCATGCGCTGGTTCTTCGACGAACCGGTCATCGAAGTCATGGCAATGACCTCGCGCATCCTCAGACCGACCCCTTTCGACGACAACGCTATCGTGCTGATGCGTTTCGCCGGCGGAGCCATCGCCAGCGTGCAGTCCTCGTGGTCGGCCAGGCCGGAGCCGGACCGGCAGGTCACGGTCCACGGCGAGAAAGGCTACGTGGCCATGGGACGGACGCCGGCCGAACCGCTCTACGCCAAGGTCAAGGAGGGCGACAGCGTTCGCCACTACGTCCCGGACGCTCCCCTTCCAGGACTGGACCAGAACCCGATCGCGCACTTCGTCCGCTGCGTCCTCTCGCGGGAGACGCCTCTGACCAGCGGGAAGGAGGGCCGTCGCACGCTGGCAGTGACCCTGGCCGCGTACCAGTCAGCGCGGAGCGGGCAGTCGGTCAAACTCGACGGCTAGCCCGACTCCCTTTCCCTGAAAGCCCGGCTCTGCCTGGCCCGCTGTAACTTCCTCCGTTCGTCCCTTGTGCCGTTCCCGGAGAGCCATGCCGTAAGCGCGGAGTTTGCACAGCCTTAACTGGCGAATTTAGGTAAAACTTGACTATTTCCGCCCGCGGTTCATAATCGCGCCAGAATCCGTTGGCCCCTAAAAGGGCCGTATATCTTCTTATAGATGGGGTCTTTGGTTCTTGACAACGAGGCAGACTCCAGCGGGAGGTCAGAGGAACGGGACGCGGACGCCACTTTGCCACGTCCCGTTGTGCTTCGAGCCCCCTGAGCTAATCAGCAGCCCGTAAAACTTGCCGGGAGCGGCGCGCCCTCCGGCGCGAGGGAGGACAAGGATTATCGGACAGACCCGGACAGCCACCTTGGACCGCGACTAAGACCAACCGGAGGTAGTACACACATGTCAACCACGGGCTCTTACTGGAGCAGATTCGCGCAAGGACGGCTGAGCCGGAGGCGCGCGCTTACCGGCGCGGCGGGGTTGGGCATTGGCGCCGCGGCGCTGAGCCTGGTCGGCTGCGGCGGTGGTGGGGACGGGGGCGGTGGCTCCGGAGGCAGCGCCAGTACGCAGGACGAAGGCACGCCGAAACCCGGTGGGACGTACACCTCTGCGTTCACGGGACCCTTCGCCGGCGTCGACCCGCACAACTCCGTCTATGGCGGCTCAGGACTGGTGCCCCTGGGCTACAACTACCTGCTGCGCACCTCCCTCCTGGCACCGCAAGAAGGTGTCATCTTCGACCTGGCGGAGGCCCAGGAGCTTGCGGCGGACAGGGTCACGACGACCTTCAAGATACGCCAGAACGTCATGATTAATCCCAATGGGACGACGGTCCCGGCGCGCGCGCTCGACTCGGAGGACGTGAAACTCAGCTTCGAGCGCGTGCTCAACCCGGCGGCGGCCAGCAACGGTTTCAGCTGGCTGAACGAGTGGGTCGACAAGATGGATACGCCGGACAGGAACACGTTCCGGATCGTGACGAAGGCCCCCTACGCATGGGTGATCAACAACGTCGGCAACAACCTCTACTCGGCCATCGTGCCGAAGGAGTGGCTCACCCACGCCGACCTGCGGAAGACGATCGTCGGCGGCGGTCCTTTCCTTCTGAAGGAGCTGACCGAGGGCAGCCAGGCGGTGATGGACAAGAACCCCACCTACTGGCAGAGCGGCAAGCCCTACCTGGACCGCTACGTGCTCAAGACCTTCGCCGACCTCGCGGCGCACCGCACAGCCTTCCTCGCCGGTCAGGTGGACTACTATCCGGCAGCTAACCCGGACGAGGCGAAGGAGATCCTCAACTCACGCAAGGACGTCGTCTACTTCCAGGACCCGAATTTCGGCTTCAACTCTTTCTGGATGAACGTCCGAGTGAAGCCCTGGGACGACGCGCGCGTGCGGCGGGCGGTCTCGCGGGCGATCAACCGCGACGAGTACATTCAGCTCATCTCGCGGGGCGCGGGCACGCCTGCCGGGATCATCGTGCCGACAATGACCGGCTACGCTCTGCCACAGGACGAGCTCAAGACCAAGCTGCAGCCCTTCAACGTGCAGGACGCAAAGCAGCTATTCGAGGCCGCGGGCGTGAAGGAGTTCAGCGTCACGCACCCCACGAGCTCGAACATGGTGGACTACGTGAACATCTTCGTGCGTCAGATGCAGGCAGCGGGTGTGACGGTGAAGCCCGACCCGCAGGACGCGGGGACCTGGGTCGCCGGCTACTTCCAGAGCCGGCTGACGGCCAGCCTCTCGCTGAACCAGGAGTACGCCAACCCGGACTTCGCCCTGCACTGGTACGTCACGAACGGCATCACCGGAAACGGGCGCTACGACACCGGCTTCAGCGACCCCGAGGTGGACGCCGCTGTGAAGAAAGCGGCCGGCACCCTGGACGAGACGCAACGCAAGGCTGCCTATCTCGAGGCGCAGCGGGTGATCTACGCCAAGGACCCACCGTTCCTGAACTTCTTCAACAAGCCGACCGACTCGGTCTTGATCAAGGCGCTGAAGGGCGTCCACAGGGGCGTGGGTTCGCTAGCGACCGCCTTCTTCCCAGGCTACTGGCTCGACCGGGCCTAGGGCGGCGGTGCGGGACTACATCGTCCGGCGGATTGTCTGGGCGGTGGCGACGATCTGGTTCATCTCGATCGGCGTCTTCGTCCTGCTGCGCGTTTCACCGGGCGACCCGGCGTTGCTGCAGCAGGGCGTGAACGCGACGCCGGAAAAGGTCGCCGCCGTGCGAAAGGAGCTCGGGCTGGACAAGCCCCTGCCGGTGCAGTATCTGCGCTGGGTCGGCAACGCGCTGCAGGGCGACCTAGGGCGTTCGGGCATCACGCAGGTCAGCGTGACCAGCGAGTTCAAGTCGCGCTTTCCGGTCAGCCTGCAGCTCATGATGATGACGCTGGTGTGGGTTGCCCTCTTCGGAGTGACCTTCGGGGCGATCTCGGCCCGCTGGCAGAACTCGGGGTTCGACTACGGCGTGCGCCTGTTCGCGATCTTCGGCCTGTCAGTGCCGGCGTTCTGGGTCGCTACACTGGTCATGCTGATACCGGCGCAATACTGGCATTACGCGCCGCCATCGCTTGGCAAGCCCATCGCGTTCCTGGACGACCCGATCGGCAACATGCAGCAGTTCCTGCCGGCAAGCCTGGTGCTGGCCCTGGGACCGACGGCGACGGTGATGCGGCTGACGCGGTCGACACTCCTGGAGGTGCTGCGCCAGGACTACATACGCACGGCGAGGTCCAAAGGCCTGGGCGAGCGCATGGTGCTCTGGCGCCACGCCCTGCGGAACTCGCTGATTCCAGTCGTCACGGTACTTGGCCTGCTGGCGGCGGGGCTGCTCGGCGGTTCGGTGATCATCGAGCAGATCTTCGCGCTGAGGGGGCTGGGCCTGTACATCTTCCAGGCCCTCCTGCAGAAGGACTACCCCGTGGCGCAGAGTATCGTCCTTTATACGGCCGCGGCGGTGGTGTTTATGAACCTAGCGGTCGACGTGGTTTACGCCGTCTTGGACCCCAGAATCAGATACACATGAGCACAGGGGCGGGAGGCCCGCGATGACCACGCAGACCCCCGTCCTACCGACGGTGGCGGATATCGAGGCGACTGGTGTCGAACGTCGACGGCGGTTCAAGGCGTTCCTTGGCCTCGTTCGAACCAACCCGCTTGGCGCCTTCGGTGGAGTGATCATCGCGGCGACGATTTTCGCCGGGGTTTTCGCGCCGATGATCGCGCCCTACGACATCAACGAGTTTGTTGGAGCGCCCAACCAGTCGCCGTCCGCCAGTCATCCCTTCGGTACAGACAAGCTGGGGCGCGACATCATGAGTCGCGTGCTGCACGGCGCCCGCATCTCTCTCGTGGTAGGCATCCTCGCCGTGGGCCTGGGCACTATTGCCGGCATGACACTCGGGCTCGTTTCGGGATACAAGGGTGGGCCGATCGACACGGTCGTGCAGCGCGCAGTCGACGTGGCCATAGGGTTTCCGCAGCTGATCCTTCTGCTGATCGTGGTCAGGGTCCTGGGCCCGTCGTTGCTGAACGTCGTCTTGGCGATCTCCTTCGGCATCGTGCCCAACGTGGCCCGGGTTGCGCGAGGGGCTACACTGGCAGAGAAGAACAACCTGTACGTCGAGGCGGCGAGAGCCATGGGGGCGAGCGACCTGCGCATCCTCGGCCGGCACCTCGTACCCAACGTCCTCCCGCTGGGCATCGTGGTGGCAACGACGCTCCTGGGTACCGCGATCCTGGCGGAAGCGGCGCTGTCCTTCCTCGGCCTCGGCATCCCACCACCGAACCCCTCGTGGGGCGCGGACATCAGCGCCGCGCGGACCAGCTTCCCGATCAACGCCTGGACGGCCTTCTTCCCCGGCGCCGCGATCAGCCTCTCGGTGCTCGGCTTCAACCTGCTCGGCGACGCGCTGCGCGACATCCTCGATCCGCGCCTGCGAGGCTCGTCCGGCGGCGTCCAGAGGTTCTGAGAGCGGCGGCCAACGCCCGTGGCTGCTCTGCCGCTTTCGCAGGCGCGGCCTCGTAGTCGCGGAGTTTGCACAGCCTTAACTGGCGAATTTAGGTAAAACTTGACTATTTCGGCCCGCGGTTCATAATCGCGCCAGAATCTCTTGGCCCATAAAGGGCCGTATATCTTCTTATAGAAGGAACCTTTGGCCCTTGACACGAGGCAGAACTCCAGCGGGAGGTCAGAGGAACGGGACGCGGACGCCACCTTGCCACGTCCCGTTGTGCTTCGGGCCCCCTGAGCTAATCAGCAGCCCGTAAAACTTGCCGGGAGCGGCGCGCCCTCCGGCGCGAGGGAGGACAAGGATTATCGGACAGACCAGGACAGCCACCTTGGACCGCGACTAAAGACCAACCGGAGGTAGTACACACATGCCAAACACGGGCTCTTACTGGAGCAGATTCGCGCAAGGACGGCTGAGCCGGAGGCGCGCGCTTACCGGCGCGGCGGGGTTGGGCATTGGCGCCGCGGCGCTGAGCCTGGTCGGCTGCGGCGGCGGCGGTGACGGGGGTGGTGGCTCCGGAGGCGGCGCCAGTACGCAGGACGAAGGGACGCCGAAACCCGGTGGCATCTGGAAGCAGGCGACCATCACCCTGCCGACCCACTTCAGCCCCTTCCACCCGGGCGCCGACCCGTCTTTCGCCAACACCTGGCGTCGCGAGACCGGCTACTACGACCGCCTCTGGGCGACGCGGGAGGTACCCGACCCTACCCGCCAGCGCTATGGCAGGCTTGCCGCTTCGTGGGAGGTCGTCGGAGACACCATAGTCAACGTGAAGTTGAACCCGGCGAAGTTCCACAGCATCCCGGGCAACCAGTACGCGACGGGACGTGACCTGACGGCTGAAGACGTGGTCAAGACGGTCGAGTTCCTCAAGGTGCCGCCCGCTTCCGGCGGCTCCTTCATCCAGAGCGGCAAGGACCTCAAGAGCGTCACGGCGGTTGACAACTTAACGCTCCGTTTCGAGATGCACGGGCCTCGCGCTTTCTTCTTCGAGCGCATGAACGTCCTTGTCCCGCCCAAGGAGATGCTGGATGAGCAGATCCTCAAGACGCACCCTCCGGTCGGTACCGGTCCCTTCATGTACAAGGAGCACCGCCAGAACAGCTCCGAGGACGTAGTCCGCAACCCGAACTACTTCGTCAAGGACCGCCCGTACCTGGCCGGCAAGAGCCTCGTCTTCCTGGGCGACGCGGCCGCCATCGAGGCTGCCTTCCGGGCCAATCAGATCGATGACACGCCGGAGAACTGGCCCAACAAGCTCACCGCCGAGACCGTCGCGAAGGACATGGGGTCGAAGATCAAGAACTACACCTACCCTTCGACCAGCGGCATGGCCATGCTCGTCAACATCCACCGCGAGCCGTTCAAGGACATCCGGGTCCGCGAGGCCATCTATCGCGCCATCGACATCGACCGCATCATCAACGTCGTTTTCCTGGGCGACGGCGAGAAGACCTGGTACTTCTCGAACGCCCGCACGGAGCGCTTCCCGGTCGGCCGAAAGGCCGTCGAGCAGTACGTGGGTTACGACCCCAAGAAGGCCGCTGACCTGCTTCGCGCCTCTGGCGCCGACCTCAGCAAGACCTATGAGCTCATGGTTCCGCCCGAGGCCCAGACCTGGGTGGACGGCGGCGGCCTGGTGGCGGAGGACCTGCAGAAGGTCGGCTTCAAGCTGCGCGTCAACCCCGTTGTCCGCAACATCTACCTGCAGCGCGCCGGACCGAAGCCGGGTGACTTCGACATCACGATGACCGTGTTCCTGGACTACCAGTACATGCGCACGAACTCCGGCACCTTCTGGGACAACACGTCCCTCGAGGACCCGGAGGTCGACGCCCTCGTCGACAAGATCGAGGCGACGATCGACGACCAGGCGCGGGCCAAGTTGTCGAACGAGGTCGAGATCATGCTGGCAAAGAAGTACTCGCCCCTGATTCCGATGCTTTCGACGAACCTGCACGGCTCCTACTTCGCCTACATGAAGGGCATCAACTTCGAAGGCAGCCGGTCCGGCCAGGGCAGCTGGCAGATCGACCGCTGGAAGGACCAGGCGTAGTCCACGCCGCGGCGCGGCACTTCGCCGGAAGTGCCGCGCCGCTCTCTCCAATCAGGCCGTAGGGGGGACTGCTTTCCAATGCGTCAGTACGCGGCGCGCCGCATTCTGTTCTTCATACCGGTCGTCCTGATCGTGAGCATCATCACGTTCTTCGGCCTGAACCTGATCCCGGGAGACCCTGCCCTCACCTTTCTCGGCGGCACGATCGAACTCCACGACCTCGAGGCCTACCACAAGGCTCACGGGCTCGAGCACCAGGCGTGCCTCAACAAGCACGACGACGGTGCGCTCGGCAAGATCGGCGCTCTCGATAACTGTGGCCGCATACTGGTGGAGAAGTACTTCACCTGGCTCGGCGGCATGCTCCACGGCGACCCCGGGGACTCACTGCTGGGCGGCGATATCAAGAGCGAGCTAAAGGCCCGGTTTCCGGTGACGCTGCAGATCCTGATCTTCAGCTTCACCTTCACGATGTTCTTTGGCCTGCTGTTCGGCGCCCTTTCGGCGATCTTTCAGGACACGCCACTTGACTACGCGGTCCGCATCTTCAGCATCTTTGGCCTCTCGATACCCTCGTTCTTCTCTCTGACCCTCCTGCTGTTGATCCCGGCAATCCTTTGGAGCTACTCGCCTCCGCTGCGCTACGTGAGCCTGTGGGAGAACCCGGGGGAGTTCCTGCAGAAGGTGCTGCCGCCCACCCTCATCCTGGGCATCGAGGGCTCGGCGGGACTGATGCGGCTGGTGCGCTCGGCGTTGCTGGAGGTGCTGCGCCAGGACTACATCCGCACGGCGCGGGCCAAGGGCCTGCAGGAACGCCTGGTGTTCCTGAGGCACGCCTTCAAGAACGCCATGATCCCCGTACTGACGATCGCAGGCACGCTGATCGCGGGCCTGCTCGGCGGCTCCGTGATCTTGGAGCAGATCATGGCCTTCCAGGGCCTGGGCCAGTACACTTTCCGCGCGGTCACGCAACAGGACTACAACGTAGTCATGACGATGGTCACATACCTCGCCACCGTGGTGGTGACCATGAACCTCGTCGTTGACCTGCTCTACGCTTACGTGGACCCGAGGATTCGCTACCGATGACGACAGCCGAGATCCCAGTCGAGCGTCCGTCGCCGTTCGGGCCGCTGGCCGCCGTCCGGCCCGCTCAGCGGTTCCTCAGCGCGGTCCTGAAGTTCGTCCGCACCAAGCCTTTAGGCGCCTTTGGCGCCCTTCTCGTGGTCTTCTTCGTCTTCATGGCCATGTTCTCGCCCTGGATCGCGCCCTATGACGCCACCCGGTCGGTCGACGCGCCACTGCTGAAGCCGAGCACGGACCACTGGTTGGGCACGGACTCCGTGGGGAAGGATGTCTTCAGCCGCGTGCTCGTCGGCAGTCAGATTTCGCTGGCTATCGCCGTGAGCGTTGTCGCCATCAACGTCACGCTGAGCACTACGCTCGGGCTTCTTGCCGGCTACTTCCAGGGCCCGATCGACTATGTCATCCAGCGCAGCGGCGAGATCTGGTCGGCGTTCCCGGGCCTGATTGCCTTGCTCCTGATAGTTTCGCTCCTCGGCCCGCCGCACACGGAGGGCACCAAGTCCGGTTTCCTGGCGATCTTCCAGATCATGTGGGACATGAGGAACCTGGTGTTCGCGTTCTCGATCGGCGCGGTCTTCGGTGGCTCGCGGATCGTGCGCGGTGTCTCGCTGTCCCTCAAGAACTCCGAGTACGTGACGGCAGCGCGGGCGCTCGGCGCCAGCGACCTGCGCATCATTTTCCGGCACCTGCTGCCCAACGTAATGCCCTACGTCATCGTCGGCGCCACCGCGGGCGTCGGCGCCGTCATCCTCGGAGAGGCCGCCCTGAGCTTCCTGGGACTGGGCGTCGCGCCCGGGACGCCTTCGTGGGGACAGGACCTGAGCGGCCGGAACCGCCAGTTCTTCACCCACGCCTGGTGGATCGCCGTGGCCCCTGGCGCCGCCATCAGCCTCACGGTTCTCGGGTTCAACCTCCTCGGCGACGCGCTGCGTGACGTCCTCGACCCGCGCCTGCGTGGCACGAGGGGTGGACGCTGAGTTCGTTGACAGCCCTCGGGGGCCGCGAAATAATCTCGGTAAATCTGGTGGCGGCTATGCGCCGTGCCCGGACAGGAGCAGCGTAATGAGCGAGCTTATCGAAAAGCTGCGCAACTCACCTTCGCGACGGAACCCGCCTTACAGGCCGCTCGCCCGGATCGACGACGCCGAACGCGAGGCGCTGAAGCGGAAGATCGGCGGCGTGGAGAACTACAACGGCCAGGCGATGCGCGAACTCGTCCAGGCCGCTCCCGATAACCTCGAGCTGCGCAAGGCCATGGTCAGCTCGATCATGAGCGCCGAATTTGCCGGCATCGATGCCTTCAGCCGTAAGGTCGTCGAGTGGCAGGAGTGGGACGTACCCGAGTCCCTCATCCTGGCGATGGCGCGCCAGACGTGGGACGAAGTGCGGCACGCCCAGCTCAGCAAGGGCGTCCTCGAGTCCTACGGGGGCGTGGTCGGCGAATATCCGGACACGCTCGCCGGCGGCCAGGGCGGAGGCGGAGGCCAGGCCCAGGCGGCCGCGCCTGCCCCGGCGAATGGCGGCCAGGCCAACGGCGGCCGGGCGCAGGGCCAGGCAGTCGCGCAGGCCGCGCTCGGCGAGGCGTTCATGCGCAACCCGATCGCCAGCCTCTCCATGACCAACGTCTCCCTGGAGGGCGGCGCCTTGACGCTGTTCAAGGGCACGAGCGAGCTCGGTCGCAAGATCGGCGACCACCTCATGGAGCACTGCTACGACTACAACTGGGCCGACGAGGTCACACACGTCGCCATCGGCGACTACTTCGTGAAGAAGCTCACGGAGGGCGACCCGCAGAAGGAGCGCTTTGCGCTGATGGCGCATGCGCGGCACGAGATGATGCGGGGCAACCTGACGCCAGCGCAGGCAGAGGAACTGAAGGCCTTCTTCGCCGAGGAGATGGAGCGCGCCGGGGAGGCCCTGGTGAGCGAGCAGCCGGCAGCCGGCGGCTATCGTTAGTGGCCTACGTAATCGACCTGAAGGCCTGTATCAACTGCAGCCTCTGCCGCCGCAATTGCCCGACGGAGTGCATCGTCTACTACCGCACGGGCCACCGTACGCACGTCATCGACCCCGAGGGCTGCATCGACTGCGACATCTGCGCCCAGTACTGCCCCGTCGACTGCATCAGCATCGATGCGACCTACGTGCCGGACCCGGTAAAGCTGGAAGCCGCCAAGGAACGCGCGCGGCAGTGGGCGCGCCGGCGGCGGCAGGAGCAACTCGCGGCCCGCGAGGCGGCGAAGCGGACGCTGGCTGCGATCCGGGGGGCATAACCGAAGGAGGCGCGCGTGCCAGAGCTGTGCATCGACACCAGGCAAGTCGGCGGGGCCTTCTCGGTGGACGAGTGCGCGCGCCGCATCATCCATTACCGCTACGCCGAGAAGGCGTGCATGACGGCAGAAGCCGCATGGGCCTCGACCACGCCGAACATGAAGTGCAAGTTCGCCTTCGGCGAACACTGCTACCAGGACTCGGTGCACTATTACTGGCTCGGCCAGCGGCTGCCCGAGCTGAGGGCCGTCGAGGGCGCAGACCTCGATACCCCGCCGACCTTCCGCAGCTCGACACTGGCAGCGCCCCCGAACCCGGAGTTCGAGCGCTTCATCCAGGAGATGCAACTCCAGGACGAGGAGTTGCTGCGCCTGGTGGGGCTCTACCGGGTCCTCAAGACGCACCTCGTCGTCTATTACCGGCACCACATCACCGTCACGGACCCGATCTGCGACGGCCCCTCCGTTCGCATTCTGAAGCACATCCTCCTCGAGGAAGAGGAGCACCTGAAGTGGGGCCAGGCCCTCTACGAGGAACTGGCGGACACGCCGGCGCTGCGGCGCAAGGCTCTGGAGTGGCAGATGCACCTCGAGGAGCTGCTGGCTGCGTCGGGCGGCGTGACGGGCGGGCGCTGACTGCCTCTCTCCCGACGGAGGGCCGCAGCACCGCAGCCGCCGCCGCGAGGGGTCGCATTTCGAGCTCTCGAGCGCCGGTTCCCGCTGCTCCCTTTAGCCCGCTAAGATAAGATAGGTTCGCCCAGATTTTTCCTTCGAGGATGGCCAGCCCGTGGTAATGCTGCTCAATCCCTTCCTGGCGGAGTTCCGGACCAACCCGTATCCGGCGTACAAGATGCTCCGCGAAGCCGACAGGGTGATGTGGCAGGAGATGATGCAGGCCTGGCTGGTCACGGGCTACGACGAGGTCGAGGCGGTCTTGAAGGACCACGGGCGCTTCTCGTCCGAGCGCCAGCGCGCCGCGAACCGGATGGTGGCGCAGCTGATGGACCAGCAGGACCAGGGCATCATGCGCCGCACGGCCACGATGCTCAGCGCCGACCCGCCGAACCACACCCGCATGCGCACGCTGGTGAACAAGGCCTTCACCCCGCGCGCCGTGGAGCAGATGCGGCCGCACATCCAGGAAATCGCGGACGAGCTGCTCGATGCGATACCAGACCCGACGAGCTTCGACATCGTGAAGGACCTGGCAGTCCCGCTGCCGATCATCGTGATCGCGGAGATGCTGGGCGTATCGCCGTCCGACCGCGAGCAGTTCAAGGCCTGGTCGACTGATATCGCCAGCGTACTGGGCAGCTCGGGCCAGCCCCAGGAAGTGCTGCAGCGGGCGCAGCAGAGCTCGCAAGAGCTTTCGGCCTACTTCGCGGGGATCATTGCCGAGCGGCGCGCGGAACCGCGGGAAGACCTGATTTCGGCCCTCATCGCCGCCCGCGACCAGGGTGACCGGCTCACCGAGGACGAATTACTGGCCACCTGTGTCCTTCTGCTTGTCGCCGGCAACGAGACGACGACGAACCTGATCGGCAACGGCATGCTCGCCCTGATGCGCAATCCGGACCAGCGCCGCGAGCTGCAAGAGGACCCCTCGATCATAGCCTCCGCGGTCGAGGAGTTGCTCCGCTACGATGGCCCCGTGCAGGCCACCAGCCGCGTCGCGTTGCAGGACCTCGAATTCGCTGGCAAGCAGATCAAGCAGGGTCAGATCGTGATCACGTTCCTGGGCGCCGCCAACCACGACCCCAAGCAATTCTCCGATCCCGAGAGGCTGGACCTGCGTCGGCCGGACAACCATCACATGGCCTTCGGCCACGGAATTCACTACTGCCTCGGCGCCCCTCTGGCGCGAGTCGAAGGGCAGATCGCGATAAGCACACTGCTACGGCGCTTCCCAGACATCGAGCCGGACTTCGAGCAGCCTGAGTGGGGCAGCTCCTTCATCCTCCGCGGCTTGAAGTCACTGCCCGTGCACAGCCGGCGGGCAACGAAGGCGCGCTGACAGACAACCGATAGTCCCGGCCTGGTTACCATGCCGCCCGCCCCCCTTAAGATGGCGGAGATGCGGGCCTCCCTCAGCCACGCCAGCCTCCGCGTCGCCCTCGCTGTCGCCGGCCTTGCGGGCTTGTCGGCCGCGTGCACGGCGATGCTGGCGTTTCGGATACAGGAGACAGGCTCCGCGCGCTACGCGTTTCTCACCTGGAACCTGATGCTCGCCTGGACGCCGGTGGGGGCATCGCTCGTCGGCGGCGCCCTGCTCCGCACCAGGCGGTCGGCGCTGGCAGTGCTGGCGCTGCCGGTTGCCGGCATCTGGCTACTCTTCCTGCCCAACGCACCTTATCTGGCGACCGACCTCATCCATCTCGGGCCGTCGCCGCTGATACCGCTCTGGTACGACGCCGCCATGCTGGCCATGTACGGCGGGCTGGGAGTCCTCCTGGGCCTCATGTCCCTCCTGCTCATGCATCGCTCCGTGGCGCTATACACGGGAAGGGCCGGAGGCTGGCTGTTCGCCGCCGTCACCCTGGTGTTGACGGCGTTCGGCGTGTACCTGGGACGCTTTCAGCGCCTGAACAGCTGGGAGGTCTTTTCTAGCCCTACGGTCGTACTCCAGGAGGTCTGGACGCACCTGAGCGACCCGCTGGCCTACTCGCGCGCGCTGGAGTTCACCGCGCTGGTCACGCTGCTGCTCGCGACGGCTTACCTGGCCCTTCACGGCGTCGACTTGCGTGTACGCAGCGTCAGGTTGGGTGCTGACACGCACGCAGGGGGCCTTGGGCGGCCCCTATGCTGCCCCCACGAGACTGCCGTGGGAGGAAAACGATGGCCATGGTGGACACCAGGCTCACGAAGGACGACCTGCTCGCGAGAATCCGGAAGCGCGGCCCGCTGACGGACCCCGTGATGCCCGGTTATTCAGGATCGCCGCTCGAGCGGGCCGTCCTGGACGACGGCACGGCGGTCGTGATCAAGCACATCGACCTCGGCCGCGACCTGGCAGCGATCGCCAGCAACGACCGGGGCCGGGCGGCGACGCTCTGGCTCTCCGGCCTCCTCGACCGCCTGCCTCGTTCCATCGACCACGCCACTATGGCGGCCTGGCCGGAAGAAGGCGGCTGGACGCTGGTAATGCGCGACGTGTCCGCCGCGCTCATCGAGGAGTCCCGCGTCCTCACGCGCGACGAGAGCCGCAGGGTGCTGCGCCAGGTAGCCGATTACCATCGCACCCTCGCCGGCGTCCAGCACCAGGACCTCTGCCCTCTGGAAACTCACCTTTCGATGTTCTCGCCGCGCTCTATCGCCCGGCTGGACCAGGAAGCGGAAATAATCATCGCGATCAAGGTCGGCTGGCGGGCATTCGAGAGACTCGCACCCGCCGCCATCCGCGAGGCCGTCCTCCGGCTGCAGTCGGACCCACGGCCGCTGGCGGAGGCGCTCAGGTCGCGCGGCACGACGCTGGTCCATGGCGACCTCTGGTTTTCGAACCTCGGCCTGCTCGAGGACGGGCTCGTGATCCTCGATTGGAGCCTCGCGACGGCCGCGCCGGGCGCACTCGACTTCGCCCTCTTCCTGCTCGGGAACTCGGCCGCCATCGACGCAACCCGCGACGAGATCGTGCGCGATTACCAGGCCGTCTGCGGCGATGCCTTCGACCGCGCGGCGCTAGACCTGGGCCTCCTGGGGGCGTTCGTGGAGTACGGCTGGCTCCTCGCCAACGGCGAGGAGCACGGCTGGGACGAGGGGGCGCTGGCCTGGTGGCTGGACGCCATCAGCCCAGCCCTCGGCCGCCTGCCCGCTGCCTGAACTCCTGCTCCTGTCGGCCTGCTGGCCGGCCGGAGTCTCCTGCTGGCTAACGCGTCAGCCAGGCGAACTGCTGCGGCCGCCGCCGGGCCTGGTTGCTGATCTTCACGTTGATCAGCGACGGGCCGCCGTGCTCGAAGGCGCGCTTGATCGCCGGCTGGAGGTCCCGCGGCTGCTCGACATAGATCCCCAGGCCGCCGAAGGCCTCGATCACGCGCTCGTAGCGCGCGTCCGGGATGTAGGCGCCGGGCACCATGCGCGCCCGCTCCGGGTCGTCCGGGCCGCCGCCGATGCCATTGTTGTTGAACACGATGAAGGTGATCGGCAGGTTGTGGCGGCAGGCGACCTCCACCTCCATGCCGCTGAAGCCGAAGGCCGCGTCTCCCTCGATGTCCACGACGCGTTTCTCCGGGTGCACGACTTGCGCCGCGATCGCGAACGCCAGGCCGACGCCCATGGTGCCCCAGGTGCCGGCGTCCAAGCGGTGGCGGGGCAGGTAGTTGTTCAGCACCTGACGGCCAATGTCCATCGTGCTGGCGCCCTCGCTCACGATCATCGCGTCGCGGGGCAGCATGTCGCGGATCTCCTTGAGGGCGCGGTAGTAGCCCATGGGCACGGAGTCGTCGTTCATCAACTCGGCGTTCCCGGCGACGTTCTCCTGGATCTTCTTCTCGATCCCGGTGCGCCAGGTCGTCTCCGCCGGGTACTGCCAGGGGTGCTCTTCGAGGTACTGGTTGAGCTGGCCCGTGACCGCCTTCGCGTCGCCGACCAGCGCCACCTCCGCGGGCACGTTGCGGCCGATCTCCTCGGCGGCGATGTCCATCTGCACGACGCGGACGTCCGGCCGGAAGCGGGGCGGCAGGCCGAAGTGCATGATCCAGTTCAGCCGCGCGCCGATCAGGAACACGAGGTCGGCGTTCTGCAGCGCGTAGGACCGCGCCGCCCCTACCGAGAGCGGGTGGTCGTCCGGGATCACTCCCTTGCCCATCGGTGAGGCCAGGAAGGGCAACTGCGTCGTCTCGATGAACTTCTGCACATCGGCCTCGGCGCGGGCATAGGCGGCGCCCTTGCCGACGATCACGAGCGGGTTCTGCGCCGTCTTCAGGGCGTCGATGGCCGCGACCACGTTTGCCGGGTCCGCGAGCGTCCGCGGCGGGTCGGGCACGCGCGGGTAGTGCTTGACCGCGTCCTCGTCCACGCTGCCGCTGATCACGTCCCCCATGAGGTCAAGGTAAGCTGGCCCGGGACGGCCAGAGATCGAGTAGCGGACGGCCTGCTCGATGTAGAAGGGCAGGCGGGCGGTGCTCTCCGGCTGGGCCTGGTACTTCACCCAGGGCGCCGCCGCCAGCATCTGCGGCGCCTCCTGGAAGGCGCCCATGCCCATCTGGTAGCTGTCGTTGGCGCCGGCCAGGCAGAGCATGGGCCAGCAGTTGGCCTGGGCGTTGCCCATGCCGGAAATGGCGTTGGTCATGCCCGGGCCCGATACCACCAGACAGGCCCCTGGCCTGCCCGTGAGGTACCCGACGGCGCCGGCGGCGTAGGCGGCCGACTGCTCGTGCCTCATGCCGAGATACTTGATGCCGGCGCGCTGCATGGCGCTGGCGATGGGTGAGACGGGGATGCCGACGATGCCAAAGGCATAGTCGACTCCCTGAGTCTTGAGGCTGCGGGCGATGAGCGTGGCGCCGTCGATCTCGGCCAAGGTCGTCCTCCTGCAAAACTTCGTGGTCGGGGTTCCGCGTGGTCGGGCGTCCGCAGTGTAATGCCGGCGGCCGCTTGGCGCATTCGCCGCGGTCGCCTTCAGTCCACCCCGGCCTCCCGCGACAGAGGGCAACGGCCGCAGCCGCCCTGGCTGCACCACTCGGCGTGCAGGGCGAGCAGGCCCTGTTGCTCCAGGGGCGTGCGCGTCGTCCGGCGGCGGCCGGCGGGCGCCAGGTTCGCCTCCAGGAATGCCGTCTTGCCGTAGGGCGGCAGCGCTGGCAGTGAGGCCGCGAGTTCCAGGCAGCGCCCTTCGAGTTCAGGGCGCACGGCCGCCGCGAAGGGCAACACGGCGTTGAGGAGCACCTCGACCGCG
>DATLYJ010000118.1 GCA_035574915.1 Dehalococcoidia bacterium
CAGGTTGCGCCAGCAGAAGGAGGCGTGGATGCAGTACTCCGGCTGCCAGATGACCTCGATGCTCTCGCCGCGGTAGACCCGCTGGACACCCTCTCGCTTTCGCTCTTCCACAGGTCGTTCCATCGCGCCCTCCCCGGCTGAGGTCAAGCTCGGCATA
Source organism: Dehalococcoidia bacterium (assembly GCA_035574915.1). Classification (NCBI taxonomy): domain Bacteria; kingdom Bacillati; phylum Chloroflexota; class Dehalococcoidia; species Dehalococcoidia bacterium. The sequence continues at coordinate 158 of DATLYJ010000118.1, forward strand.
GTCTATGCTTTCGGAGCCGAATGCGCCTCAGGCGCGGTCGCGGGGAGGCAGCTTGAGCCGCATTCTCGTCATCAGCCGCAACACCGTCGGTGCGCAGATGTCCGCGCCCGGGATCCGCGCGCTGAACGTCGCGCGCACCCTGGCGCGGCGCGTCCCGGGCGCGCAGGTCACGCTCGCCGTCCCCGGCTCTTCGCGGCCGGCCGGCGCGGAGGCCTTCTCGGTCGCGCCCTACAGCGCCCGGAGCCTGCCGCGCCTGGTCCGTGATCACGACGTCATCATCGCGCAGTACATCCGCGCCACGGCCATACCATTCCTGGCCGGCAAGCGGGTGGTGCTGGACTTCTTCGCGAACTTCATCGCCGAGTGGCTGGAGCTCTGGGCGGAGTGGCCCGACGACCCCCTGCGCGACGCCAACATGGAGGCGAACCGGCGCTACCTGAACCTCCAGCTCTCGCTCGCGGACTTCGTCCTGGCGGCGAACGAACGCCAGCGCGACCTCTGGCTCGGCACGCTCGCGGCCATAGGGCGCGTGACGCCGGCGGTGTACGACGCCGACCCCTCGCTGCGCAGCCTGATCGACGTGGCGCCTTTCGGGGTCCGGCCCGAACCGGCAGTCGCGCGCAAGCGCGTGCTCAAAGGAGTCTACCCCGGCATCGAAGCAGACGACTTCGTGCTCATCTGGAACGGCGGCGTGCTTCACTGGTACGACCCGGCGACGCTTCTGCAGGCGATGGCGCTCGTCGCGAAGACTCACCCGAAAGTAAAGCTGTTCTTCCTCGGCACCAAGTACCCCATCTCCGACCCGATCGAGGGCAAGACGCTGACTGACATGCTCTCCCTTAGCCAGGCGCTCGGCCTTACCGGGCGGACAGTCTTCTTCAACGAGGGCTGGGTGGATTATGACGACAGCGGCGACTTCCTCGTCGAGGCCGATGCCGGCGTCTGCGCTTATTTCGACAACCTGGAGACGCACTTCGCCCACCGCGTCCGCCTGGTAGACCTCATCTGGGCGGAGGCGCCGATCATATGCAACGAGCGCGACGAAGTGGCCGAGATGGTGCGAGAGAAAGGCCTGGGCATCTCCGTCCCGTTCCGCGACGTGAAGGCCATGGCGGAGGCCATCATCAAGATCGCGGACGATGACGACTTCCGCGACGCGTGTAAGGCCAACGCACGGGCGCTCAAGCCAGCCCTCAGCTGGGAGAACTGCCTGGCCCCCCTCGTGCGCTATTGCAGCGAGGCGCCGGCGGCGAGTCCGAGCCGCTCTCCCGTCGCCAGCGCCGTCTTCGCTGGCTCCTACGTCCTCTCCAGGCTCGACCAGATGGCGCGAGGGCTCGCCGCCGGTAAGCCGGCAGCGGAGCGTCGGCGCGAGGCGGCCGCGCGCCAGGCGCAGGCCGCTCAGCCGGCCTGACGCGCCTCGAGAAAACCCTGCACGCGCGCGACCTGGCGCTCGAGGAGGCGCGCGGCGAAATACGCCGCCCCGGAGCGCAGGATGGGGAAAACGCGCCGGGAACGTGGCGTTGCGATGCCGTCCTCCCGGCCAAGAAAGCGCACCAGCGGCTCGAGAGCCGCCTCCCACGTCATCTCGGCTGCCCCCGAGGCGAGGTTCGCGCGGCAGGTCGCCAGGAACTCGTCGTCCTCGGCGACCCTGAGGAGCGCCTGGTAGACGGCCTCTTCGTCCCCCTCGGGAAGGGCGATGCCCCAGCCCTTCTTGCGCACCATCTCGGCAAGGACATCGCCCTCGGTGCACAAGATCGGGAGGCGCGCCCAGATGTAGTCCTGGAACCTGGTACGGTGGGCGAAGCGGGTCTCGGCATTCGTGAAGTAGGTGGTGACGGCGGCGTCGGCGTCCTGGAGGAAGCGAGTCACCTCCTCCTGGGACAGCCACTCCGGGTGCATGTAAACGCCGCGTTGCCACAGGCCCAGGCGCTTCGCCTCGTCGATCGCCTGTTGGAGGCGCAGTCCCTGGCCCAGGCGCGTCTCGCCGGGATAGCTGGTCCCCAGGAAGAGGAGCTTCAGCCGCGGGTGCTTCTTTCGCGCCCGGTGCAGCGCCCGGATCAGGGTTACGGGGTCGTACCAGTAGAGGATGCCGCCCAGCCACAGGAGCAGCCTGTCGCCTTCCTCGATGCCGGGGTAGGAGCCTTTGATGCCGCCGCTGCCGGAGGGGAACGGCTCCGGGCGGACGCCATGGGGCACGACGTCGATGAGGCGGCGCAGGGTCGGGTCCTGCTCGTAGGTCTCGACGGTCAGCAACCCGAGCGACGCCATCACGCCGATATAGGCGTCACGCTGGCGGTCGTTGGCGCAGGTCACGAAGTCCGCAAGCTGGAGCTGGAAATTGACGTAAAGGCGCCCGGCCGCGGTCCACAGGTCGCGGTGGAGCCCGCTGTAGAGATCGCGCCCGAGCTCCATCCACTCGAAGTGGAATTGCGAGAAGAAGTCGAGCACCAGGAGGGGGCGGCGCAGGAAAGACGAAGCCAGCCCGAGAGACAGAGGGAAGGACATGCCGATGACGGCGTCGTACGAGCGCGCCAGTTCGAGCGCCCGCAACGGCTGGTAGTAGATGACCTCGTGCTCGGCGGAGCCCAGGCTGCGGAAGCCCTCCGGCACGGCGATGTCCACGCGCGAGCCCGGCAGCGCTTCGCGGAGGACGCGGCGCATGTTGACGTAGCGGATGCCGGGGCTGGACATCTGCCGGCCGATCGGCGTGCGGCTGAGGATCAGGATGCGCTGGGCCATCGAGGGAAAATCCTAACATCCGCGGTTCGTGCTAAAGGTGACAGGTTTCTATAATCCGGACGCATGAAGCCCGTGGTAATCGACATCGGCTGCGGCGAACGGAAGACGCCCGGCGCCATCGGCCTGGACATCGCGCCGCTGAAGACGGTCGATGTCCTTGGCGACGTAACCTTCGGCCTGCCCTTCAAGGACTCCTGTGCGGACGCGGTCCATGCCTCCCACCTGCTCGAGCACTTCGACGACCTGCCAGCGGTCATGAAAGAGGTATGGCGCGTGTGCAAGCCCGGCGGGCGCTTTTACGTGACGGTACCGCACTCGTCATCGCACTACATGACCTGGCGAGACCCGACCCACCGGCGGGGCGTGAACCTGAGCACGCTCACCTATTTCGACCGCACGACCTTCGAGGGCAACCTGTTCGCCTACTACTCCGGCGTCGACTTCCGCATCGTGTACAGCAGGCTGAGGTTCGTGGCCGGAGGGAACAAGGGGCGCTACGCCCCCGGGCGGAGGTTCCTCACGGCGCTGTTTACGGACTTCCTGGAGGCGGTCGCGAACCGGAGCCCGGGCGCGCAGCGCGTGTGCGAGCGTTGGTGGGGGCACTGGTTCGGCATCGCCGAGGCCTACGCGGTCCTGGAGGCGGTGAAATAGGCTCATGAAGATCCTCGAGATCAAGGACCTGGCCCTCGAGGGCGTGCAGGTGGTGCGCTTCGGCCGCTTCCTGGACGACCGCGGCTACTTCACGGAGCACTATCGGAAGAGCGACCTGGCGCCGCGGCTGGACCACCTGCCGGAGTTCGTGCAGTGCAACGAGAGCTTCTCCCGCGCCGGCACGATAAGGGGCCTGCACTTCCAGTGGAGCCCCTACATGGGCAAGCTGGTGCGCACGCTCTCCGGCCGCATGGTCGACTTCATTCTCGACATCCGTAAGGGCTCGCCAACGTTCGGGAAGATCATCGCCTATGACCTCCCGGCGAACCGCGATGCCGATTACGACGAATGGATCTGGATGCCCCCTGGGTTTGCGCACGGGAACGTGTTCCCGGAGGACACTCTCATCGAGTACTTCTGCACGGGCGAATACAGCCCCTCGACGGAGGCGGGTATCTCGCCCTTTGCGCCTGACCTCGATTGGTCGATGTGCGCCCCGGAGCTGAAGCGCGTCTTCGATGAGGTGAGCCGCAGGACGAGCCTGGTGACCGAGAAGGACCGCAACGGATACACGCTTGCCGCCTGGACCGCCAGCCCGCTCTCCGACAACTTCATCTATCCGTCAGGAGCGGCCTAGGCCGGGCGCACCGCGTGCGACAGTGGCCGTTATACAATGGGTGAAATATTAGACAGGTGCGCTGTCCCGAAGGCCGCGGTCGGCCAGGCGGCCCGCGCACCGTGAGAGGGACCTATTGCGAGTCCTCGTGACCGGCGGGGCCGGATACATCGGCTCGATCTTGACGCGCCAGCTACTCGACCGCGGGCACCAGGTCCGGCTTCTCGACCGCCTCTACTGGGGACTCGGCCCGATCCGTGAGGTCCTGCCGCAGGTGGAGGTGGTCCACGCGGACATCCGGGACGTGCAGGACGAATGGTTCCGCGGCATTGACGGCGTCATACACCTGGCCGGCCTCTCGAACGACCCGACGGCCAACTTCGACCCCCAGGCGAACTGGGAGATGAACGCCGAGGCGACGGTGGCGCTGGCGGAAGCGGCGCGGCGCAACGGGGTCGAGAGGTTCGTGTTCGGCTCCAGCTGCTCGTTGTACGACGGGCTCCCGGACGGCGCCACCTACGACGAGGAAGCCCCGATAGCGCCCCGGGGCCCGTACGCCGAGTCGAAGCGTTTCGGCGAAGTGAAGCTGCTGGAGATGGCTGGGCCGGACTTCTGCCCGGTGGTCCTGCGCCAGGGGACGGTCTTCGGCTGGAGCCCGCGCATGCGCTTTGACCTGGTGGTAAACACCTTCGTGAAGGACGCCTTGACCCGCGGCCGCCTGCTGCTCCACGGCGGCGGCTGGCCATGGCGGCCATTGGTAGACGTGACGGACGCGGCCGCGGCCCAGATCGCAAGTCTGGAGGCGCCGGCCAGTGACGTGCGGGGCCAGATCATCAATGTCGTGCAAGGGAACTACCAGGTGCGCGAGCTGGCGATGCTGGTGGCAGGCTCCGTTGGGTTGGTGCGCGGCCACGTCGAGCTGGAGACTGCGCCGGAGCCGCCGCTGGTGCGGAACTATCGCTGCTCGAACCAGAAACTGGTCCAGCTCCTGGGGTTCACGCCGCGACGGACCGTGCTCGAATCGGTTGACCACATGGTCAGCGTGTTCACGAAGCAGGACCGGATGGACTTCGGCCATCCCCGCTACTACAACATCGACTGGATGCTGCTCCTCAACGAAGTGCATGCTGGACTCCATCCCTTCGACTACGTCCTCCGCCGCGGTGAAGCGCGGGCCCTGAACGAGTAGTGGCCCGCGTCGCCCTCATCGGCAGCAACGGCCAGCTGGGGTCGGACATCGTGCGCCTGTGGCCGCAGTCGCGGCTCGCCGCCCGAGGGGTCGAGCTCGTGAGCCTTACGCACGCTGACCTGGAGGTGGCCGACCGCGCGGCCGTCCAGTCCGTCCTCACCGGCATCGGCCCCGAGGCCGTGATCAACACCTCGGCCTTCCACCGCGTCGACGACTGCGAGACGCAGGTGATGGAGGCGTTCCGGGTAAACGCGCTCGGCGTCAAACACCTGGCCGAGGCTTGCCGCGACCTCGGTGCGGTCCTGGTGCACTTCAGCACCGACTACGTGTTCGACGGCGCGAAGCGCACCCCCTACAGCGAAAGCGATGCCCCGAACCCGATTAGCGCTTACGGCGTTTCGAAGGCGGCCGGCGAGTACATCCTGCGCTACACGTTGCCGGATGGTCACATCCTGGTACGCTCCTCGGGCCTGTACGGCGTGGCCGGCGCAAGCGGCAAGGGCGGCAACTTCGCGGAGACGATGCTGCGGCTGGCGCGCCAGGGCCAGCAGATACGCGTCGTCGACGACCAGGTGTCGGCGCCAACCTATACCCACGACCTGGCCGAGACGCTCTTCCGCGTCCTGGACAGCGGCGCCCGCGGCACCGTGCACATCACGAACTCGGGCCAGTGCTCCTGGTACGAGTTCGCTTCCGCCATATTCGAGCTTGCGGGCCTGAAGCCGGACTTCAGGCCGGTCTCGTCCGCCGAGTTCGGCTCGCCGGCGAAGAGGCCAGCGTATTCGGTGCTGGCGAATGACCGGCTGCGCGCCCTGGGGATCGCTCAACCGCGGCCCTGGCAGGAGGCCCTCGCTGACTACATGAAGGCGAAGGGGCATGTGCCTGGCTGACGGTAGGCAATAGTCCGCTGCGCTAAACTGCCGGCGTGGCCGAAGGTCGCAACCGTCCCAACGCCAAGTTGACGCCTCGCGAGCAGGACGTGCTCGAGCTGATGCGAGTCGGCCTCAACGACGACCAGATTGCCACGCAGCTCGACATTAGCCCCGCCGGTGTCCGCTTCTACGTGGGCGAGGTGATCGCCAAGCTCGGCGTTTCGAGCCGGCAGGCCGCCGCGGCCTGGAAGCCCCCGGAGGAGCCAACGACATGGCAGAAGGTGGCCGCTGCCCTCAGGCGCCCGCGGGCGCCGCGGCTTACCCGCCTGCGGGCCTTCGTCCTCCTGGCGCTGGGGATTGTCGCCGCGCTCTACGTGTGGGGCATCTTCTTCCCGGCGGAGGAAGAGGCGCCCCGGACGGGCGTTTCCGTGCAGTGGCTTGCGGTGGACCCGCCGCCAGTGGACCTGAGAGAAAGCGCGCGTCCTTATGCCGGCATGACGGCAGACGGCGCCGAGGACATCTGGCGGGTGTACGTGGCTGACCTCGGCGGCTCGCCGCGGCTGCTGCACGAGACGCGCCGGCGTGCGGGCACGAGCGTGTTTCTCGATGACGGCAGCGCCGTGATAACGGCTTTCTCGTCGCAGACCGGCCTCGGTGAGACCGTGACCGGATTCGTTGCGCTGGACCCCAGGGACGGCTCGGTGCTCTGGGAGCGGGTCTTCTCGTCGTCGGCCGGGGCCCGTGTTTCCCGCGACAGCGGCAGGATCGCGCTTACAGGGACGCCGCGGGTAGCGGCGTCCCGCCAGGTCTACATCCTGGACGGCGATGGCGCGAGCAGACAACTCGTGAGCAAGCTGCTCTACGGCTCCCTGGGGTCCTGGTCGCCGGACGGGCGCCTGCTCCTCGTGGGCGCGTTCGTGTCCGGCGAGACTTCGAGCCGCTTCTATGCCCTCGCTCCCTACGAGGATGAGGCAGTCGACCTCGGGTTCTACCGCGCCACGCCATCGTGGTCTCCGGACGGACGGCGCGTGGCGGGGTTCGAGGGCAACGACCTGGTGATCTTCGAGCTGGAGTCGCGTTCTGCGAAGCGGGCCCCGCTTGGCCAGCGCGTCGAAGGCGCGACCGCGGGCCAGCTCTCTGGCGGGCTCGTCTGGAGCAACGACGGTGCCTACGTCTCCGCCGCGGGTACTGTGGTCGAAGCTGCCACCGGCCGGATCGTCCACCAGCAGCCCGTCGAAGTGGTCTTTACCTCCGCGTCGCCGGACGGGCGCTGGGTAGCGGCCTCGACGACGGGCGTGCCCTGTGGAGGCACGTCCCGCGTTTCCACACGCAGCCCGGCCTCACCGAACAAGACTTTCGCCACGGATATGTCAGGCGGCCGTACGCTGGAACTCCTGGGCTGCGGCGATGGCTTCTTCACGGCCCAGCGCTGGCTCTCCCCGAGCGCGCTCCTGCTCAGCGGGACGCCCTGCACCACGGGCTGCACCGTGCCGCCGACGGCCGTGCTACTGGCGTCGTTGCCGGACGGCAGAGTGCGCAGCCTCACGGACGCCGGCGGCGAGGTCCTTGCCTCGGCGGCTCCTTCGCCTGACGGCGAACGGGTCCTGGTCGGCGGGCGGGCGCTGCGGCTGTACAGCGGCCGGGGCGACCTCCTGCGGACGATAGAGGCGCCGCCCGGAATGTACGTCACGGGGCTCTCGTGGGCCGCCGACGGGCGCACCTTCGCCTACGTCGTGGGCCCAAGAGTGGTCAGCAGCACGCCTTAGTCGGCTTGACCCCCACTCTGCGCGCGGAGGAGTCTAGGAGCATGGCCTCCCGGGCGCTCATCGCCTTCGACTGCTCCTCAGTCCCCCCGCAGCCTGCCGGCGCCGGTATGTACACGCTGAACCTCCTGCGCGCACTCGCCCGCATCGACGCCGGCCACGACTACCTGGTCTACGCCCGCTCTCACACGCTCCCGCTGCTCGGCGGCCTGCCCGCCAACTTCAAGGTGCGGGACATCGGCCCGAGGTCGCGCTGGGGGCGGCTGCTCTGGGAACAGACCCTGCTACCGCTGGACCTGCGGCGCCGGGGCGCCCGCCTGATGCACTCGCCCCACCACACCACGCCACTGCTCTGGTGTCCCTGCCCTCGCGCAGTCACGGTCCATGACGTAACCTTCTTCATCCTGCCGGAGCGCTACCCGCTCGCGCGCCGGCTCTACTTTCAGGCGCTGACGATGGCCGCGGCGCGCCGGGCGCGGGCAGTAATCGTCCCCAGCGCGAGCGTCGCCGACGAGGCGTCGAGCTTCCTCGGCCTGCCCCGCGCCCGGATCGCCGTGACACACGAAGGCATCGACTCCGCCTTCAAGCCGCTCGACCGCGAGGAGTGTCAGAGACTCGCCGCGGAGCGATACCACCTGCCGGAGGGCTACATCCTCAGCCTGGGCACGCGGGAGCCAGGAAAGAACCGCGAAGCGATACTGTGGGCGATGCGGTATCTCGTCGACCTCGGCCATTCGCCCCACCTGGCCGTCGTGGGACAGCCGGCTTGGGGTGCTGCGCAGGAGGAAGGACTGGTCGCGAGGCTCGGCCTGTCGGAGCACGTCCACTTCACCGGCTACGTGCCCCAGGAGGACCTGCCCGCGCTGTACAACGCCGCGTCCGTGTTCGTGTTCCCTTCGCTGTACGAGGGCTTCGGCCTACCCGTCCTCGAGGCCATGGCCTGTGGCACGCCTGTGATCACATCGAATGTGTCCGCGCTGCCGGAGGTCGCGGACGGCGCCGCCATTCTGGTGGACCCGCGCGACGCAAGGGCCATAGCCGACGCGATCGAGCTGGTCTGGAGCGACCCGGAGGAACGCCGGCGCCTGTGCGAGGCGGGGCGTGGCCGCGCGGCGGCGTTTACCTGGGACGCCTGCGCCGAGAGGACTCTGGCCGTCTATCGCAGGCTTCTCGGCGAGGAAGCGCCGTGATTACGACTCTGGATGAGGTCGCGGAACCGGCGCGAGGCGCGGTACGGCTGCTGCGCGCCTCGTTGCTGCGAGGCCTTGGCGACGACGTTGCCGCTATCTGGCTCTACGGCGCCACGATCTTCGGCCCGCGCGCGATCGACGTTGACCTGCATGTCCTCCTGCGACAACCACCGGGAGCAAGCGGCAGCAAGGCGATTCAGGCCGCGCACGACACCGTCGAGCGCGAGAACCCGGGCATCGACCTCGACACCTGGTACATCCTCCTCGACGACGCCCGCAAGCCTGAGCCGCCGCCGAACGTCGGCCCGTGGCACCCGGGCGTCCGGGACGAGCACTGGGCGCTACACCGGGCCCACTGGCTGGCGGGCGCGGTGATCGTTGTGCATGGGCTGGCGCCGCAAGGCATCGTGCCGCCGCCGGAGTGGCAAGAGATCGAGCAGGCCCTGCGGCGCGACGCCGAGGAGGCCGGGCGAGTCCTGAGTGGCGGCTCACCCTACTGGACTCTGCAGCTCTGTCGCATCCTGGCGAGCCTGGAGACCCGGGACGTGGTGCGCTCCAAGCTCGATTCGGGCGCCTGGGCGCTGGAGCGCCTCGGGCCCGGGTTCGCGCCGATCATCCGCGCCGCCCAGCGGTACTACAGCGGCGTGGCGCGCCCTGGAGACCTCGACCTGATCAAGTCCGGCTATCCGGCCTTCTACGAGGCCCTGAAGCGCCTGATCGATGCCGCCTGAACAGCTGCTTTCGTTCGTCATCGTGAGCTTCAACGCGCGCGAACACCTGCGCCGCTGCCTCCGGTCGCTGTTCCGGCATCAGCGCGGCGCGTTCGAGGTGGTCGTCGTGGACAACGACTCGCGCGACGGCAGCGCCGACATGGTTGCGCGCGAGTTTCCGGCCGTCCGGCTCATCCGAAGCACGGTAAACCGCGGGTTCTCCGCTGGCGCGAACCTCGGCGCCTCCGAGGCCCGCGGAGACGTCATCGTCTTCCTGAATCCGGACTGCGAACTCAGCGATGATGCTTTCAGCGCGGCCGCGGCGTATTTGCGCTCTCACCCGGAGGCAGGCGCCCTGGGCATCAAGATCGTGGACCCGGACGGGCGCCTGCAGCTCTCAGTGCGGCGCTTCCCCGACCTTACGGCTTCCCTGTTCAACCGATACTCCCTGCTCACCCGCCTTTTCCCCGGCAACCCGCTTTCGCGCCGCTACCTCATGACCGATTGGTCCCACGATGAGATCGCCGAGGTGGACTGGGTGTCCGGCGCCTGCCTGGTGACCACGCGCGCCACGCTGAAGAACGTCGGCTCCTTCGACGAGGGGTACTTCTGGGGCTTCGAGGACGTGGACTTCTGCCAGCGAGTCCACCGCGCCGGGCTCAAAGTGATCTATTTCCCGCAGACGAAGGTCACGCACGAGATCGGCGCCAGCGCGCGCACCGTGCCTTCGAAGGCGCTGATCGCGCGGCACAGGGGGATGTGGCGCTACTACCGCGCCTACCTGGCGCGATCTGCCCCACTGGATGTGCTGGTATTTGCCGGCATTTGGCTGCGCTGCGCCCTGATGCTGGCCACGGGCTGGCTGCGCAGGAAGCTCACGGAGCTCCGCGACCGGGCTATGTAAGGCTACTCGCCGGCAAGGCGGCGCCGAACGCCCGCCAGCCTCCGGCTGCGCCACATGGACACGAGATACCCCAATTTCCCCAGGACCAGGGCGACGAGGACTGCGAGCGCCAGGAAGATCGCTGCTTCCGCGAGCAACGAATCGGCATAGTGGGTACCGAGGGCTGCCGCGGCGAACAGGGCCGAGAGCGTGTAGAGGGCGACCAGGACGCCGCGCGGGCCAAGTTCGAGCTGCTCCAGGCGGTGGTGGATGTGGTCCGTATCTCCGCTCCAGGGCTTCCGCCCTTCGAGGACGCGCCTGGTCGCCGCGAGCAGGGTGTCCAGCACGGGAAAGCCGAGAGCGAGCACGGGCACGGCCACGAACACGCTTTCCTCGATGCCCGTGGCGCCGCGTATGGAGAGAGTCGCGAGGACGAATCCGAAGGCCTGGGCGCCGGCGTCACCGAGGATGAGCGGCGCCGAAGGCAGGTTCAGGGGCAGAAAGCCGAGGCCGGCGCCGGCCAGGGCAACGCAGAGGAGGGCCACGGCCGGATGCCCGGTGTCCGCGGCCACGGCCGCGATAGCCGCGGCGGCGAACACGCTGACTCCGGTCGCCACGCCGTCCTTGCCATCGATCAGGTTCATCGCGTTGGTGAAGAAGACGACCCAGAGAAGGGTCGCCGGGAGGGCGAGGAGGCCGAGGTCGAGCGCGCCGCCCCAGGGGAAGCCGATGGCCTCGAACCGGTAGCCGGCCGCGAAAACGGCGCTGCCGGCCACGAGTTGCCCCGCAAGCTTCTGCCAGGGCCGGATGGCGCGCCAGTCATCCACGACGCCGGTGGCAAACACCAGCGAGACGGCGCCCAGGTAGCCCAGGAACTCCGCGCGTTTCGGGTTGAAGTACTCCGCTGCCTTGTCGGAGAGCGCGGCGGCAATGAAGGGCGCGGCAGCGAAGGCCGCGAGCACCGCAAAGCCGCCGACCTGGGCGCCCCGGCCGGGCGCCGACCGCAAGCCCCCAAGGGGCCACGAAGCGGGGAGGCGGGGCATGACCTGCACGAGCGAAGCCGAGCAAGCGAGGGCAACGAGAAAGCCTGCGGCGAGTGCGGCTACGTAGGGATCCATCCGGCGGCTACTGTAGCACCTGCGCCCTTATGCTGGCGCCTCGAGGGCGGAGGCGTTTCACCATTCGCACGGAGACCTCCTCGACGCGCTCGCGGCTGCCGTCGCCGGTGTAACGCCACCAACCGTTCAGGAACGGCTGCCCGACACGCCGGAAGCCGGCACGGTGGTACAGCTTTCGGGCCGGGTTGTCGGCACGGACCTCGAGGTGGACCGACCACAAGCCTCGCGCGCGGGCTACTCCGACGACGTAATCGACGAGGGCGGTCCCGATCCCCCGCCTGCGCCACTCCCTGCCGACCTCGAGGGCGAAGAGATGCAGGGAACGGGGCGGGTCGCCGGGCTCGTGAATGCTGACGGTGCCGGCGAGCTGCCCATCGATCTCTGCGACGACGATCTCGCGGAATCCGAGCTCTTGCTCGCGCCAGCGGACCTCGAGCTGGGCCTGGGTGACATCGTCCTGCAGGGCGGCGGCCAGGGCGGGAATTTCCTCGAACCTGAGGGGCCGGAGCCGGAGTCCCTCGATTGCAGTCCTGGTGGTGATAAGAGCAGTCATGCCGGCGTCCCGTTCTAGGATAGGCCGCGGGAGCATACGCGGCGAAGGCTCGCCTTCGAGAGTGACCCGGAATACCCCGGCACGCATGCACGGTCCGACCTCGAAGGAGGATTACTCCCCTGGCGAATTTCTCGATGACTCCTCGCCGTTTCTCCCGCGGGCAAGCGGTTGCCCGCCCGCGATGGTGCCCGGGCCGGGGCGCGCGTTTGACCCGCCCACCCCGCGCTGCCGATAATCGCGACATGGGAGAGTTAGTGTCATGAGGACACTAAGGGTCGCCCTGGCGCAGATAAACCCGACGGTCGGGAACCTGAGCGGGAATGCCCGCCTGATCCTCGATTACGCCGAACGGGCGCGGTCCGAGGGCGCCGACATCGTCGCCTTTCCTGAGCTGGCCCTGCCGGGTTACCCGCCAGAGGACCTCCTGCTACGCCACAGCTTCATCGAGGATAACCTCAAGGCGCTGCGGCAACTGGCGGCGGAGATTCGCGGCCTGACCGCCGTGGTCGGCTTCGTCGACTTCGATGGCGACCTGTTCAACGCCGCCGCCGTAATCAGCGATGGCCGCGTGGCCGGCGTCTACCACAAGAACTTCCTGCCGAACTACGGCGTCTTCGACGAGATGCGCTACTTCAAGGCCGGAGAGTCATCGCAGGTGTACGAGATCTCCGGCGCGCGCGTTGGCGTGAGCGTCTGCGAGGACATCTGGTACCCGGAGGGGCCGGCGCGCTCGCAGGCGCTCGCGGGAGCGGACGTCATCGTCAACATCAACGGCTCGCCCTTTCACCACGGCAAGCGGGCCTACCGCGAGCGCATGGTGGCCACCCGCGCCGCCGACAACGCCGTCTACCTCTGCTACGTCAACCTCGTCGGTGGCCAGGACGAGCTGGTCTTCGACGGTAACAGCATGGTCTTCGACCAGGACGGGGAGCTAGTGGCGCGGGCGCCGAGTTTCGAGGAGCACCTGCTCCTGGTCGACATCGACCTCGATTCTCTGTATCTGGGGCGGCTCCACCTGCCCCTGCGGCGCTCGCCTTATATCGAGCGCGGCGATAACCAGGTGACGCAGGTGTTCGTGTCCGGGCCGCGGGAGGTGGCGCGGGCGCCGCTGGCCAGGCCGACGCTTGCCGAGCCCGACGACCTCGCCGAGGTTTACCAGGCGCTGGTGACAGGCACGCGGGACTACGTGCACAAGAACGGCTTCGAGACCGTGATCGTCGGCGTCTCCGGCGGCATCGACTCGAGCCTGGTGGCGACTATCGCCACCGATGCCCTCGGCCCCGAGCACGTCATCGCCGTGTCGAACCCTTCGCGTTTCTCGTCCGAAGGCTCCATCGCGGACGCCCGTCAGCTCACCGAGAACCTCGGCATTCGCCTCCTGATCATCCCGATCGAACCGGCGCACGAGGCCTACCTCCAGATGCTGTCGAAGGTCTTCGAAGGGACGGAGCCCGGCACCGCCGAAGAGAACATACAGTCGCGCATACGGGGCAACATCTGGATGGCGCTTTCGAACAAGTTCGGCTGGCAGCCGGTGCTGACCTGCGGCAACAAGAGCGAGATGGCCACGGGCTACGCGACCCTGTACGGCGACATGGCGGGCGGCTTCGCCGTCATCAAGGACGTGCCGAAGACCCTCGTCTACCGCCTGGCGAGGTACCGGAACGAGATCGCCGGGCGGGACCTGATCCCGAAGGCGGTGTTGGAGAAGCCGCCATCAGCGGAGCTGCGGCCGGGCCAGCTGGACACCGATACGTTGCCACCGTACGAAGTGCTGGACCCGATACTCCAGGCCTACGTCGAGGAGGACCGGAGCATCGAGGAGATCGTGGCGATGGGGTTCGACGAGGCCGTCGTGCGCAAAGTGATGCGCATGGTGGACTTGAACGAGTACAAGCGCCGCCAGGCGCCGCCAGGGATCAAGATAACGCCGCGCGCTTTCGGCCGGGACCGCCGGCTGCCGATCACCAACCGCTATCGCCCCTGGTAGCGATTGACCTCCTGACAGCGCCTTCCTAAGCTGCAGCGGCCGGCGCGGGCCGCGGCCCGACCGAGACGCCGGAGCAGCAGGCCCCCGCGCAGCCGCGAGGGCCGGAAAGGGGGCATCGTGGAAGAGGTCTCATACGTTCGTGTCAGCCCGACGCTTCCCGTGCGTGACGTCAGGAAGGCCATCGAGTTCTACCAGAGGGCGCTGGGCCTGGAACAGCGGTCGGTGTACGGCGACCCGCCGACCTTCGCAATCGTCGGCGCCGGCGATGTCTTCATCCAGCTGTCGCTCGACCGTGAGGGGTCGACAGCGGGCCGCGCCGGCTGCTACATCACGGTCACCGGTGTGGAGAGACTCTTCGAGCGCTGCCGGGCCGCTGGGGCCGACCTGGACAGCGGCCTGGCCGTGCGCGACTACGGTATGCGGGACTTCGTAGTGCATGACGCCGACGAGAACCACATCAGTGTGGGCGAGAGCGTGAGGGCGGCGTGAGCGAGCGCGCACCGCTGGAGTTCTGGGAGATCTGGTACCCGCGCGCCACCGCGACGGGCATGCTTGTCGGGCGGGGCATGCTGGACCCGACGGACGTCCTCCTGGCCCACGCTGTGCCCGACATCATCACCGTCGAAGTGAGCTCTCGCGATGGCCGGCGCCTGGCTTACGGCCGGCAACTGGCACGCACGCTGGAGTCACCGATGTGCCGTCTGACCCGTCAGGGCGACAGGATCACCCGCGAAGACATCTGGCCGACCGAGGCCGACTACGGCCGGCCGGTCCTGCTCCCTGGCGGCGAGGTCGGCATCTTGCTGTCGTGGTGGAACGCGGAT